>JAFDHW010000234.1 GCA_019308705.1 Deltaproteobacteria bacterium | reverse complement strand
TGTTCGGTGGCGACGTCAAGAAAGCGGTCGTGTCACTGGGCATGGACGAAGAATTCCTGAAGGCCAAGCTGGCCGAAAACTGATGCGCATCGTTGCCGGTGAATTCAAGGGCAGGAGGCTTGTCGCTCCCAAGGACAGGTCCATCCGGCCCACCTCGGAAAAGGTGCGGGAGGCCGTGTTCGCCATCCTGGCGGACGAAGCCGTGGACGCCCGCGTGCTGGACCTTTTCGCCGGTTCCGGGGCCATGGGCATAGAGGCCCTGTCCCGGGGGGCGAAGACCGCGGTGTTCGTGGACGGCTCCGCAAAGGCCCTGGAACTGGTCAAGAAAAATGTGGCGGCCATAGGCGTGCAGGACCGCACCCGGGTGATCAGGCGGGACGGCTCCGGGAGCCTGGACTTCCTCTCCGCGGCGGGCGGGCCGTTTTCCCTGGTGTTCGTGGACCCGCCCTATCACGAGGATTTATGCGCCAAGGTGCTTTCCGGCCTGGCCAAAAGCGGGGCCCTTGCCCCGGGCGCCGTGGTGGTGGTGGAACACGGCCTTCGGGAGGCCCTGCCCAAAGAAGCCGGCGGGCTGCGCCTCTTCGATGCGCGGCGCTATGGGAAAACCCTTGTTTCCTTTTTCCGCAACATGCTATGAGAACCCCGTCTCGGACCGCTTCTTCCTCTTCTTCCATGCCACAACCATCTCTGCGGGAGGCACACCATGTCCTGCATCGCTATCTACCCCGGCTCCTTTGACCCGGTGACCAACGGCCACCTGGACATCCTGAAGCGGGGCTTGAAGCTCTTTGACCACATCATCGTGGCCATCCTGGTCAACCCGGTCAAAAAGTGCCTGTTCACCGAAGAAGAGCGCATCCAGATGCTCGAAGAAAGCATCAAGGACCTGCCCAACACCTCGGTGGAGACCTTTTCCGGGCTCACCGTGGATTTCGCGGCCCGCAAGAACGCCCGGGCCATCCTGCGGGGCATGCGGGCGGTGAGCGACTTCGAGTACGAATTCCAGCTGGCCCTTATGAACCGGCGGCTGAACCGGGAGATCCAGTCGGTGTTCCTTATGACCGGGCTCAGGTGGATCTTCACCTCCTCTTCCATCATCAAGGAGGCCGCCCGGTTCGGCGGCGACATCCACGGCATGGTGCCGGCCCACGTGGAGGCCCGCCTGGCCGAGAAGCTGGGCAGGGGCGGATAGCCGTGGACCTCTGGCAGCTCCATATCTTCTGCCAGGTGGTGGAAAAGGCGGGATTCTCCAAGGCCGCGGAATCCGTACACCTTACCCAGCCCACCATTTCCGCGCACATCAAGGACCTGGAGGAGCATTTCGGGTGCCTGCTCTTGGACCGGCTGGGCCGCACCGTGTCCCCCACCCCGGCCGGCGAAGTGCTCTATGCCAGGGCGAAGAAGCTCCTGGCCCAGGCGGACGAGATGGAAAGCGCGGTCCAAATGTTTCTGGGCCGGCCCCGGGGCAAACTGGCCCTGGGCGCCAGCACCATCCCGGGGAACTACGTGCTTCCCGCGGTCCTTGGCCCCTTTGTGAAGCAATACCCGGAAATCTCCGTGTCCCTTGCCGTGGCGGACACCAAGGCCATCGCCCTTTCCGTGGCCGAAGGCGCCCTGGAGGCCGGGGTGGTGGGCGCGCTCACCAAGG
Source organism: Deltaproteobacteria bacterium (assembly GCA_019308705.1). Lineage (GTDB taxonomy): Bacteria > Desulfobacterota > Desulfobacteria > Desulfobacterales > Desulfatibacillaceae > JAHJUF01. The sequence continues at coordinate 2,814 of JAFDHW010000234.1, read as the reverse complement.
ACCGCCGCCTTTCCCACGAAAAGCTCTTGGAGGACGAACTCCTCCTGGTGGTTCCGCCGGACCACCCCTTTGCCGGGAAAAAGCAGGTGGAAGCCGCGGACCTTCCGGGCCAGCCCTTTGTGCTGCGGGAGGAGGGCTCGGGCACCCGCCGCACCCTTTCGGACATGCTGAAGGCGGCGGGCATGGACCTTTCCGGTCTTTCCGTGGTGGCGGAGCTTGGCTCCACCGAGGCTGTGCGGGGGGCCGTGTGTTCGGGCATGGGCATTTCCCTGCTGTCTGCCCGGGCCGTGGGCCACGAACTTGCCGCGGGATTGCTCAAAAGCGCCCGCATCAAGGGCCTTCCCCAAAAGCGCTTCTTTTACCTGGTCACCCACCGCACCCGCACGCCGTCGCCCCTGTGCGAGGCCTTTGTCCGGCACCTGAAGGCCTCGTTTACCCGCCCCTATTGACGTCTCCCCTTTTTCACCGCATTTTTTGAAGGCAAAAACCCCGTTTTTCCCTGGGCATGGAAGCCATGGACATTCCCTTTTTGACGGGCAACGCGCGCCTGGTGCTTGAAAGGCGCTACCTGAAGCGGGACGAGTCCGGCCGGCCGACGGAGTCCCCCGAGGATCTCTTCTTCCGGGTGGCCGCGGCCGTGGCCGAAGGCGACCGGCCTTATTCCCCGGACACGGTGGATGCCACCCGTGACCGGTTCCTCACCCTCATGTCCAGGGGCTGGTTTTTGCCCAACAGCCCCACGCTCATGAATGCGGGCCGCAGGCTGGCCCAGCTTTCCGCCTGCTTTGTCCTGCCCGTGGAAGACTCCATCGAGAGCATCTTCGACGCCATCAAGTACACGGCCTTGATCCACAAAACGGGCGGGGGCACGGGATTCGCCTTTTCGCGCCTGAGGCCCAAAAACGACGTGGTGCTTTCCACGGCCGGGGTGTCCTCCGGGCCCATCTCCTTCATGACCGTGTTCGACGCGGCCACGGAAACCGTGAAGCAAGGCGCGTTCCGGCGGGGAGCCAACATGGCGGTGCTAAACGTCCACCACCCGGACATCGAGGACTTCATATCCGTCAAGGACGATCCCTGCCGGCTGAACAACTTCAACCTGTCCGTGGGCGTGACCGCGGATTTCATGAACGCCCTGGAAAAAGGAGAGCAATACGACCTGATAAACCCCCGCACCGGCCAGGTGGTGGGCCGGCTGTCCGCTGCCCGGGTGTTCGAACGCATGGTGGCCTCGGCCTGGAAAAGCGGAGAGCCGGGGATCATCTTCCTGGATCGCATGAACCAGGCCAACCCCACGCCGGCCCTGGGGGAGATCGAGGCCACCAACCCCTGCGGCGAACAGCCCCTTTTGCCCTATGAGTCCTGCACCTTGGGCTCCATCAACCTCTCGGCCATGGTCCGAGGCGGAACCATCCTCTGGGACCGGCTCAAGGAAACCGTGCACACGGCCGTGCACTTTCTGGACAACGTCACCGAGGTGAACCGGCTTCCCCTTCCCCAGATCGAGGAGGCCACCATGGCCAGCCGCAAGATCGGGCTGGGGGTCATGGGTTTCGCGGATTTGCTCATTTACCTGGGTGTTCCCTACGACAGCGACCAGGCCGTGGACACGGCCCACCAGGTCATGGGGTTCGTGGACCGGGAATCCAAAAAGGCCTCTGCAAGACTGGGCAGGGAGCGGGGCAACTTCCCCGCCTACAAGGGCAGCAAGTGGGACACGGAAGAAACCCCCTACATGCGGAACGCCACCACCACGACCATCGCGCCCACGGGCACCCTAAGCCTTTTGGCCGGGACCTCCTCGGGCATCGAGCCGCTCTTTGCGGTGGCCTACACGCGGCGGGTGCTGGAAGGCGAAATGTTAAAGGAAATGCACCCCCACTTCGCCCGCCTGGCCAAGGAGCAGGGATTCTTCTCCGACGAACTGGCTGAGAAGGTGGCCCGCGCCGGGTCCGTCCAGGAGCTTACCGAGGTGCCCAAGGAGGTACGCCGCCTGTTCAAGACCGCCCACGACATAAGCCCCCTGTGGCATGTGAAGATCCAGGCCGCGTTCCAGCAGCACACGGACAACGCCGTGTCCAAGACCGTGAACTTTCCTGCGCGCGCGACCCGGGAGGACGTGGCCCAGGTGTTCCTGGAGGCCTACCGGGCGGGGTGCAAGGGCGTGACCATCTACCGCGACACCAGCCGCGAGAAGCAGGTGCTTTCTTTTCATCCCGAAAAGGGCCCACGGGCGCAACTGGCCCCGCGGCCGCGGCCCCTGGTGACCCGGGGCGTCACCGAGCGCATGCGCACGGGTTGCGGCAACCTGTACGTCACGGTGAACGAGGATGAAAAGGGGATCAGCGAGGTGTTCGCCCAGATGGGCAAGACCGGCGGGTGCGCCTCGTCCCAGACCGAGGCCACGGGCAGGCTCATCTCGCTCGCGCTTCGGTCCGGAGTGTCGCCGGACGCCATCATCAAGCAGCTGGTGGGCATCCGGTGCCCGTCACCGGCCTGGCAGGAAGGCCGGTTGGTGCTCTCCTGCCCGGATGCCATCGCCCAGGTGCTGTCCCACCGGGCCAACGTGGAGCCGGGCCAGGAGGCCGCGCCGAAAGGCTTCTGTCCGGACTGCGGCGAAACCCTGGTCCCGGAATCCGGCTGCCAGGTCTGCAAGGCCTGCGGCTTCAGCAAGTGTTATTAGCCCGGATTATTCATGAGCAATTTTGCCCGAATGGCAGAATTCCTCCAATAATCAGACCGTCTTTGGCGCAAGACCCGAAAAACAGCTCCAACGGATTGAAACTAACGAAAAATTCGATCTCGGGCAAAATT
>JAFDHW010000233.1 GCA_019308705.1 Deltaproteobacteria bacterium | reverse complement strand
CGTACCAAAGTACGCCTTCACCCCTCTAGCCTTGCCAGCACGGAAATCAGGCTTCGTGAATAATCCGGGATAAATATTTTATTCGGCGAAATTTTTCATGAATAATTCGGGCTAGGCCAGGGCCTCCAGGATTTCCTCGTTTTCCGGCACGTCGGCCACGTTCTTGCCGTAGTACACGTAGTGGAGCGTGCCGTCGGAGCCGATGACGAACACCGCGGGCACCTGCAGCTCCAGGCCCTCCTTCTTGCCGTGGGTGTAGCCCTCCCTCAGCGCCTTCATGGCCTTCAACGCAGCGTGGGGAGCCACGTACTGGAGAAAGGACCCCGGGGTCACCCGGTAGGAGATGTAGGCTTCGGCGTCCGGGTCGCACGCGATGGTGAAGGGGTATTCCTCGGGGGTCACGGTTTCCGCCACGGTCTGGCGGGTGCTCTGGATCACCGCCAGGACCTGGTAGCCCTTTTGGGTGAATTTTTCCGCGTCCCGCTTGATTTCGTCCAGCTTCATGCGGCACAACGGGCATCCCAGGTAGCGTAAAAAATAAAGCACCACCGGGCCCTGCTCGAGAAGGGAGCGCAACGTCAGCGGCCCCTCCCAGGGAGTCATGAACTCGAAATCCGGAGCGGCGCTTTCTTTGACGAGTCTTTTGGCCATGTCCCACTCCTTGGGATGGTTGCTTTCGCCCGGCAAAACTTCTGTACAGTAGACCACACAACTTCCCTGGTCAAGACACGCATCTCCCAGGGACTTTTGGCCCGGCGGCCGCCCGCAGGCGGGGGAAAACGCCTTGCCCGGCCGGCGTATGGAAGGTAGAATGCCATATTACCCCGGAGATTTCAAAGGCCGCGTTGCTCCAGGCCCGAACCCTTTCCCCCTCGCCGGAAACCAAGAGGAGCATGCAGGAAGACAAGACCGAGCAGAAACGGGCCCAGATCCTTGCCGCAGCCATGGATGTGTTCGCGGAAAAGGGATATCACAAGACCCGTGTTTCGGATATCGCCGAGCGCCTGGCCATGGGCCACGGCACCTTTTACCGCTACTTCAGGAACAAGCTGGACATCTTCGATTCGGTCATCGACCTGGTGGTGGACAAGATCCGGGCCGTGGCCGTGGAGGAGGACCCCGAAAGCACCAACACGGCCGATGAGTTCGCCTCCCAGATATTGCGGATCGGCTCCAGGCTCTATGAAATTTTCATGCGCGACACCCGCCTGGCCCGGATCATCTTCTACGAGGCCTTGGGCGTGGACCGCGAGCTGAACGAGAAGATGGACCGGGTCATGGCCACCATCCACCAGTACACGGAATTGTACTTGCGAAACGGCATGAAAAAGGGTTTCCTGCAACAGGACCTGGACGTCCCGGTCCTTGCCAGGTCGATAAACGCTATGATATTTGGTGGGGCCAAGGACGTGATGGCGGCCGAAGAGCCCGAAGCCATGGGCAAACGCTGGATTATGGCTATATCCAGGCTTCTCATGTTCGGCGTGCGAAAGCCCGCGTCGGGCGAGGCCTGACTCCTAGAACCAAGAGAACCGGGAGGAGAGCACCATGGTGCAGGTGGACGTGTTTTGGAGCTACGCCATAGGAGCCAGTTTCGCGGCCGCGGCGTCGCGCCAGCTGAAAGAGGAGAAGAAACCCTTCCAGAACAAATACTTTACCTACACCCTGGCCTTTCTGGCCATGCTGTTCGCGCCGTCGGGAATCTACCTCCTGTGGCGGTTCCCCGACTGGGAGACCATGCAGGTGGCCGTAAACCACCAAAGCCTCCCAGCCTGGCTGGTGACGGCATTTGCCGTCACCAACATCACCCAGGGTGTTTTAGGGTTCTACGTGGCTTGGCGGTTCATCCGGGCGGGCAGGTTCTACGAGGCGCACCTTCAGTGGTTTCTGGGCTACTTCTTCATGTTCTTCATCCTGCTCTACGGGTGGGACGGCACCGGCTGGCAGCGCTTCTTGTACGACTCCTCGGTGAACGGCGGCGTGCACTGGGCCCCCGGCATGCACATGGGCTGGGCGTTTCTGACCTCCAACGTGGCCATGACCCTGGGTGTGATGGGTCTGGTCATCCTTCCGTTGAAGTTCATCCCCATGGCCTTGTGGACCGTGGAGGGCTTCAAGATGGAGTCCGCGGGCGCGCCGCATTGGCGCTTCCAGCGGTGGGAGGCCGTGGCGGCCGCCTACGGGGTGCTGGTCCTGGTCGTTGGCCTGGGCGCCGCGGCCCTGGCCGCCCTTTTGTCCCACGCGGGCGGCCTTCTTGTGGGCGGCCCGGGCCTGGGCATCCTCCTGGGGCTGCCGGCCTTCGCCTTGCTGGCATGGGCGCTGCTTTTCCGGGAGAACTTTCCCGTCCATCTGGCCTTTTCCCATTTGTACGTGCGTCAGGCGCAGGGGGATTAATCCGGGACAGGCGGCGGCATGAAGATCCTGGTCACGGGCGGGTGCGGGTTTCTGGGAACCAACCTGTGCCTGCACTTCGCCCGCGCCGGCCATGAGGTGGCCGCCTACGACAACCTGGCCAAGCTGGAGTTCGAGAGAAACCCCCTGCTTCCCCCGGAGGCGCGCTTCGCCAACCTGCGCCTCTTGGAGGAAGCGGGGGTCGCCGTCATCCAGGCCGACGTGCGCGACCTTGCCGCCCTTTCCGACGCCGCGTCCGGCTGCGGGTACATCTGCCACACCGCGGCCCAGGCCGCCATGACCATCTCCTGGGAAGACCCCCTCCTGGACTTTTCCGTGAACGCGGCCGGAAGCGTGAACGCCCTGGAGGCCGCCCGCCGCCACAACATCCCCATCGCCCTGTGCTCCACCATCCACACCTTCGGCCCGGACAACATCCACGCCTCCATGCGGGAAGAGGGCGGCCGCTACGTGCGTACGCCTCCGGGCATCACCGAGGACGAGCCCAGGCTGGCCGGGGCGGTCACGCCCTTGAGGGCCTCCAAGCGGGCGGTGGAGATCTACACCCGCTGCTACATAGACACCTACACGGCCAAGGCCGCGTGCTTCACCCTCACGGGCCTTTACGGCCCCCTGCAGTACGGCGGAGAGGACCACGGATGGCTGGCGAACTTCGCCATCCGCGCCCTGTTGGGCAAGCCCATCACCATCTTCGGCAACGGCAGGCAGACCCGGGATATGCTGTTCGTGTCCGACGCGGTGGCCGCCTTTGAGAAGTTTCTGCAAAACCCCGTCCCCGGGCTCTACAACCTGGGGGCGGGGGAGCGGGCGGCCATCAGCTTGAATCAAGCCGTGGCGCTGCTCTCGGACGTCTTAGGCCGCGAGGTGGCCGTGGAATACAAGCCGGACCGGTTCGGGGACCTCAAGTACTTTGTCACGGACTATTCCCGGTTCCACAAGGCCTGCGGCTGGTCGCCGGAGGTGCTGCCCGCCGAGGGCGTGCCCCTCCTGGTGGAATGGGCCAAGGAGGCCCTGTCCCCTTGACACTGGAGAAAACGCCCTCCCATCCCCACAAGGACACCCTGGTGGTCATCCCGGCCAGGAACGAGGCCGCGAACATCGCGGACCTGGCCGGGCGATGCGCCCTCCACGCGAAGGTTTTGGTGGTGGACGACCATAGCACGGACGACACCGCCCGGGCCGCGGCCGGGGTGAAGGGCGTGTCCTGCATCCCCAACACCGGGGAGCCGGGCATCCGCCACGCGGTGCTGGCCGGCCTGGCCCACGCCGTGGACCGGGGTTTTTCCAGGGTGGTGACCATGGACGCCGGGGGAAGCCATGACCCGGAAGAGATCCCCGGGCTGATACGGGATGCTTCGGCCGCGGACATGGTGCTCACCCGGCGGGTGAAAAAGCCGGGGTGCCCGCCTTCCCGGAAGCTGCTCTCCGCCGGGGCCGCCGCGTACTTCAACGTTCTTGTCCGGGTGAAGGCCCCTGGCCGCGTGCCGTGGGTCCACGACCCCACGTCGGGCTTTCGGCTTTATTCCGCACCCTGCGCGCGGCGCCTGTTGTCCGCGTCCTTTGTCTCCACCATGCACGCCTTTCACCTGGAGGCCTTGTTCCACCTTCTGGCCGCGGGCCGCACCTTTGTGGAGAGGCCCATCACCTATCGCTATTCAAGCTCCTCTTTGGGGCTCTCCGCGTTCGCGGACAGCGTCCTGGCCGCGGTGAGGCTCGCCGCCGCCCGCGGAGGCCCGCCTGCTTCCGGTTGATCCACGGGCAAAAATCTGCAATCTTTCTGCATCGTTTTCCGTCGATCCGCCCCCTAACCCGGATTATTCATGAAAAATTTCACCGAATAAAATATTTATCCCGGATTATTCATGAGCAATTTTGCCCGAGATCGAATTTTTCTTTAGTTTCAATCCGTTGGAGCTGTTTTTCGGGTCTTGCGCCAAAGACGATCTGATTATTTGAGGAATTCTGCCATTCGGGCAAAATTGTTCACCCTTCGGGCTCGCCCGATTTCCGCGCTGGCCGCGTTATCGGGGCTCGGCGTACCAAAGTACGCCTTCACC
>JAFDHW010000232.1 GCA_019308705.1 Deltaproteobacteria bacterium | reverse complement strand
GGTTAGCAGCCTCCTGAACGCTTACCAAAATCAAGCCCTTATCTCCTCGTCCGTCAAGTAGCAGGCCGGGTCCGGGGCCCAGAGGTCGCCGGTGGCGGCTTCGGCCCGCACGCGGAAGTTTCCGGCGCACACGGACAGCCAGCGGCAGGCGGCGCACCGGCCGGTGACGTGTTGTTTCTTGTTCTTCAGTTTTCCCAGCACGGGGTGGGAGGTGTCGGACCAGATTTCGGAGAAGGGCCGTTCGCGCACGTTGCCGAAGGACAGGTGCCGCCAGAACTGGTCCGCGTGGACCTGGCCGTCCCAGGATATGCACCCGATGCCCAGGCCCGAGGAGTTGCCCGCGTTCATTTCCAGAAGCCTCAGCACCTCCTTGGCGCGTTCGGGGTCTTCGCGGAGCACGCGCAAATACAGGTAGGGGCCGTCGGCGTGGTTGTCCACGGTGAGGACCTCCTTGGGCTTGCCGCGGTCGTGGAGGTCGCGGGTGCGGTCCATGATGAGGTCCAGCAGGTCCCGGGTCTCCTGGTGGGAGAGGTCTTCCTTCATGAGGGACGCGCCCCGGCCGGCGTACACCAGGTGGTAGAAGCACACCCTGGGGATGTCCCGCTCCTCCAAGAGGTCGAACATGGCGGGGACCTCCTGGACGTTTCGCTTGTTCACGGTGAAGCGCAGGCCCACCTTGATGCCCGCCTCCTTGGCGTTCTCGATGCCTTCCATGGCCTGGTCGAACGCGCCGGACACGCCGCGGAACTCGTCGTGGACCTCCCGGGTGCCGTCCAGGGAGATACCCACGTAGGAAAGCCCCACGTCCTTCAAGGTCTTTGCCATGTCCCGGGTGATGAGGCAGCCGTTGGTGGAAACGACGGCGCGCATGCCTTTCTCCACGGCGAACCGCGCGAGTTCGGGAAGATCCTTGCGCATGAGGGGCTCGCCGCCGGAAAACAGCATCACCGGCGAGCCGAAGGCGGCCAGGTCCTCGATGAGCGCCTTGCCCTCTTCGGTGGAAAGCTCGGAGTCCTCGGCCCGCGCCTTGGCGCGGGCGTAGCAGTGCACGCATTTCAGGTTGCACTGGCGGGTCATGTTCCACACCACCACGGGCTTCTTGTCCTCGGAAAACTGGAGCAGGTGGCTGGGGAGCCTGCCGGACTTGCGGCCGTAGCGCAGGGCGTCGGAGGGCTCCACGGTGTTGCAGTACAGCTTGGATATGCCGATCATGGTTTTTCCCGGTCAGGCGCCTTTGTCACGGAACCGGCCCGGGGCGGGGCTCCGCCGCCGGGCCGGCGCCGTAAAACGGGTCCGAAGACCTCTGTTGGTATAGGATTTGGACGGTAAATTCAACGCCTTGAGCCCAAAAGGCCCTTTCCGGCCGTTTTGCCCGCGGCCGGGCGGGTTGTTATTCCCCGGCTTCCCGCTCCTCCGCGGACAGGCTTTTGCGGATGAGGTCCGACAGGAAGGGCTCGGGGTTCCGCAGCGCCTCGCGGGTGAGGAAGAAGCGGTTCTTGCCGGTCTTTTCCTTGACCAGCCTAAGCCCGTACTCGAAGTCCGCGCCGAACCGACGGTAGTAGTCGTCCAGAGCGTCGGACGAGTCGCCGGCCACCAGGATCACGTGGTCTACGGCATCCTCCTCCAGCACGATGTTTATGTCCGTGTCCTGGAAGAACCGGCGCTCCATCTTGCGCACCAGCCCCACGGCCTTCTTGATGCGCTTCAGCACCGTGCGCACGTCCGTGGGACGCTGGGTGTACATCTGGGCGGCCAGGTCGATGCGCGAGGGCGTGAGCTTCAGGTCGAACCGTTCGGAGAACGCCGCCTGGTTGTCGCGGATGTAGTTTCGGATCCACTCCTTTTCCTCGGCGCTCACCCGGCCGAAGGCCTCGGCCCACCGGAGGTGGGTGGGGCTGGCGCAAAGCTCGGCCAGCACCTTTTCCGGGTCGGCCACGGCCTGGGCGGTGAGGGCGAACTTTTTCACCGTCGTGGAGGGCAGGCGCTTTTCAAAGGGCAAAATGGCCCGCTCGATGGCGGACACCAGGGCCCGGGCCCCGGTCTTTTCCTTGGAGGCTTCTTCGGCCAGCATCTTCAGGGCCGCATCCTCGAACCGAAGGTCGATGCCGTAGGCCGCGAAGTCCAGCTTCTTGCCCAGCACGATGGGGTTGTTGGGGTTTTTGAGGATGGCGTAGAGGTCGTCCACGGAAAGCTCGTCCAGCACGGCCACCACGGGCAGCCGGCCCACGAACTCGCTTTCGAACCCGTAGGCGATCAGGTCCTCGGGCCGCACCTTGTGCAAAAAGGCGTTTTCCGCCCGGGCCCCGGAGACGGCCGCGGAAAACCCGATGCCCTGGTCCATCACGCGCTTTTTTACGATCTTGGCCAGGTCAGAGAACGCCCCGCTCATGATGAACAGGATGTTTTTGGTGTTTATCCGGGAAGACTCCTTCTTGCCGCTTTTGCGGAACCGCTCGATCTCCTGGATCATGGAGATCGGATCGTGGGGGACCTTCAGGTCCACCTCGGTCTCCTCCATGGGCTTTAACAACGCGCGCTGCACGCCGGTGCGGGACACGTCCGCGCCCCAGTGGTTGGGCGAGCTTGCGATCTTGTCGATCTCGTCGATGTAGATGATGCCGTACTGGGCGCGTTCGATGTCGCCATCGGCCTCGCGCACCAGGTCCCGCACCAGGTCCTCCACGTCGCCGCCCACGTAGCCCGTCTCGGAAAACTTGGTGGCGTCGCCCTTGACAAAGGGCACGCCTATGCGGCGGGCGATGAGCCGGAGCATGTAGGTCTTGCCCACGCCCGTGGGGCCCATGAGCAGCACGTTGTTCTTCACCCCGCCCACCAGCTCCGCATAGTCGCCGCCCATGCGGCGGGACAAGGCCACCCGGTTATAGTGCGTGCAGATCTTGGTGGCCAGGATGGCCTTGGCCCGGTCCTGGCGCACGATGTACTGGTCCAGGTAAGCGGTGAGCTCCTCGGGCCGCAGGGAAAAGTCCATGTCCGCGGCGGAGGGGGAGGACCGGTCCGTGCGCTCGCCTTGCCGGTCCTGCATGGGCGGGGAGACCACGCGCACCCGGTCGCCGAATCTTCGTGAAAGAAATTCGCTCAATTCCTTTTCCACGTCTTCAGGTCTGGGGGTTTTCTCATCATATGAAGACATTGTATCATCATCCCTTGCTGAAACGAATATGCGGGTTCAGGCGCTTCCAAAAAAACAGGAAAAGGGCCGCCACGGCCCCGTGTACCAACATAATAAGGACAGCCGGTGCAAATGCAAGCAACCCGCACCCGCAAAAAGGGCAATCCATGAAAGCAGCCGCCGTGCAGATGACCGCCGCGCTAGGGGAAGTGGAGAAAAACCTCGAAAGCGCGAAAAAGCTCGCCGAACAAGCCTTTGCCGCCGGGGCGGAGTGGGTGGTTTTGCCCGAGTTCTTTCCCACGGCCATGGGGTTTTCCCCGGCCATGGACCGCGCCCTTGCCGCGGACGCGGACCCGGAGGCCATGCTGGTCTCCCTGGCCGTGAAGCACAAGGGAGTGGTGGGCGGCTCGTTCATCCACCGCCGGGGACGCGACTTCTACAACACTTTCGCCCTGGCGCTGCCCGACGGCACGGTGCAGTATCACGACAAGGACCAGCCCACCATGTGGGAGAACTGCTACTACCGCGGAGGCTCGGACACGGGCATCCTGGACACCCCGGCGGGCCCCGCGGGCGTTGCCCTTTGCTGGGAGATGGTCCGCACCCGCACCGCCCGCCGCCTGCGCGGCAAGGTGAACCTGGTGGTGGGCGGCTCCTGCTGGTGGGACCTGCCCAGGGGCATCCCCCTCCTGGGCCAACGACTCTCCGCCCGCATGGACGAAATCATGGATCAGACCCCGCCCGCCCTGGCCCGCCTGGTGGGCGCGCCCGTCGTCCACGCGGCCCACGCCGGCGAGTTCTCCTGCCGCCTGCCCCTGGCCCCGGGCGTCCCCTACCAGAGCCGGTTCGTGGGCCGGGCCATGATCGTGGACGGTGAAGGCAACGTCCTGGCCCGCATGGGCAAGGAGGACGGCGAAGGCTTCATTCTGGCGGACGTGGAACCCGGCCTGGTGTCCCCCACCCTTCCCCTGCCGCACCGCTTCTGGATCCCCCGCCTCCCCCGCACAATCCGCCTCGCCTGGGCCTACCAGAACGCCCACGGAAAGTGGACCTACCGGTTGAGGACGCGGAGGAAATGCGGGGAAGAGAGGAAAAGCATGCGGGGAGACCTTTTTTGAAAAAAAGGTCTCCCCGCGCCCCTTCTAAAAAACTTTCCGGGCCGGGAATGCTTCGCATTCCCTTGTGGCCGAGTATCCCGCAAGGCAACTTTGCCGTCATTCCCGCGCAGGCGGGAATCCGCTGTAATTGCCGCTTGCTTGATTAAAATCAAACACGTCATTCCCGCGCAGGCGGGAATCCGCTTGTGTAACGTCTTTTCTGTAATTTCGCTTCGGGCCGACTT
>JAFDHW010000231.1 GCA_019308705.1 Deltaproteobacteria bacterium | reverse complement strand
CTTGTCGCCGGATTCCGCCTTGTCCTTCTGGCCGTTATAAGGGCCCCGCAGAATCATGTTGGCCAGGTTCTGGGTCTTTCTGAGGTTCACGGCAAAGGGCAGGTTCCGGGAAATCTCCAGGGTGCGGCGCAGGTTCTCCAAGGCTTCCAGGCTCCCCGGCTCCTGAACCATGGCCCCGGCCAGATCCTCGATGGTCTTTCTGAGAACGAACTCCAGGGTCCGCTCGTCGAACCGCACCCCGTGGGTGCGGGCTTCCTCCAGGAGCCTTGCCGACTCCCCGGCGTCCGGGGGCAGCTTGGCGAATTCCTTTTGCAGGTCCGAGCACACCACCACGTCCGCGGCGGTGCGAAGCGCCCAGGGCACGGGATTGTTGGTGGAAACCAGGAACCGGATGAGCGGGCTGTGGTACTGGTACATCTGGCGGAAGGAGGTTTCCGCCTCCTCGCGGGTGGGCTCCAGCACCTGCCCGATGATTTTCCGCTGCTCGTCCCGGAACAGGGAGGACAGGTTGTACTGGTTTTCGAAATGGTGGTCCAACAGCCGGAAGCACTCGGGAAAATCCGACCTGTTGAAGGCCTCGAAAAGCTTGCCGGCCATGTTTTGGTACTCGGATGCTTCCTTGGGCGTGCCCACGCCGCAGAAAAAGTTGTGGTCGCCCATGTGCACCACGGCAAAACAGAACCTGGAGGAATCCAGGGTGATGCGGGACGTGATCCCGCTTTTGCCCGCGGCTGCCTGCGCCCTGCCGGAAACCTCGTTTTTGTAGTCCTCCTTGCGCGCGTCAAAGCAGAAGATGGAAGTGTTTTCCCCGTATTCCTCGAACAGGCTGCTCATGGCGTAGTGGGCGCACACCTTGCCCAGGTCCACCATGGAGGGCCGGACGAACTTATCGTAGACGACCCGGCCGTTCCTGTGCCCGGGAATGTTGCTGTTCGCCTTTTTAAGGATGTTCAAAAACCCGCCCTCAAAATCCTTGCCCAGCACTTCGCCGGCAAGCTGGATGGCCCGGGCCGCGTACTGGATGACCTGCACGGTCTCGATGCCGGATATCTCGTCGAAGAACCAGCCGCAGGAGGTGTACATGAGAAGCGCGTGCCGCTGCATCTCCAGAAGCTTCAAGCCGCGGATGGACTGGGTGGGGTCCAGGCCGCGGGGAGACCGGACGACTTCCCGGAAAAAGGTCCCCCTGGTTTCGGGCGAGCGGTCCAGGATGACCCGGATGTACCGGTTCCTGGCTTCCCAGGGGTCCTTGAACAACCTGCCAGCCTCGGCTTCGTATTCTTCGGCGAGCCTGTCCCGCAGCCAGTCCATGGCGTTCCGCAGGGGCTCGCGCCATTGCTGGTTCCAGCCCGGGTGGGCGCCCGTGTTGCATCCGCAGTCGCGGTACCAGCGTTCAACCCCGTGCACGCAGGACCAGGAGGTGTTCTCGATGATTTTCACCTCCATCTGCGGGGGGAACTTCTCCAGGTACTCCGCGTAATTGGTGATGTGCACACCCTCCTTTTCCTCCACCACCTTCAGGGCGTAGGCCAGGGCCATGTCGCCGCCGCGGTGGTGGTGGCCGTAGGACTCCCCGTCCGTGGCGATGTGCAGAAGCTGGGGGGCGTCGGTTTCCATGTCCAGGCCGTCCATGAGCCGGTTCGCGAAGACATCCCCCCTGTCGAGGAGCTTCTTAAAGGCCACGGCGTGGGAGATGCTGTCGTCGACGAAGAACAGGCTGATCCGTGCGCCCGAGGGGAGCTCTGCCAGGTAAGCCATGCGGGGGTCGATCTTCGCGCCGGTCACGTCCTCCCAGTCCGCGCTCCCGTCAAGGGGCCGCACGGCCCCGGCCTGGCGCTGGGAAAGGATGGTGAACTTGATGCCGTGGGCGGCCAGGACCTCCAGGGAGGCGGTGTCCACGGCGGTTTCCGGCAGCCACATGCCCTCGGGGTCCCGGCCGTAGTGGGCCCGGAAATCCTCGATGCCCCACCGCACCTGGGTGATCTTGTCCGGCTCGTTGGCGAGCGGCATGATCAAATGGTTGTAGGCCTGGGCCATGGCGGACCCGTGGCCGGAGAAACGGCCGGCGCCGGTCTTGTCCGCATCCACGACGGACGCGTACACATCCGGCGCGTTGTCCCTAAGCCAGTTCAACAGCGTGGGGCCGAAGTTGTAGGAAATCTTCTCGTAATTGTTGACGATCTGTTCGATCTTCCCGTCGCCGTCCAGGATACGGGAGGCCTCGTTGGCCGCGTAGCACTCCGAGGTGATGCGTTTGTTCCAGTCGTGGTAGGGGTAGGCCGAATCCTGGAGCTCCACGGCCTCCAGCCAGGGGTTTTCGCGGGGGGGCTGATAGAAGTGGCCATGGATGCAGATGTACTTGTCCATGTCAAGTTTCCTTTACCCGGACCAGGCACAGGACCGAACGGGGGGCCAGGGGAACATGCAGAGGCTCCCCTTTGGTTTCCAGGGTGTGGGGGGCTTGGGGGCCCGCTCCGGCGAAGCGGGGGTCCTCGGAATCCAGGCGGTTTTCCCAGGTTCCCGGGGAAAGCGGGGCCAGGATGGTTGTCTGCCCGTGGCCGAAGTTGAACAGGACCGCCGCCTGGTGCCTGGCTCCGTCCCGCACCAGGGTGAGGGTGTTCTCCTTTTTTCGGGCAAAGACAAAAAGGGCGTCCTTGTCCGGAAGGGCCAGGGCGTCCACGGACCGACGCAGCGAAACGAGGCTGCGGAAGAAGTCCAGCATGGCCATGTGCCGTGGGCGGGCCAGGAGGCCGGGATCGAGCCTGGCCGATGCAAAGGTCTGTTCGCTCTGGGGGTCCGGCGGCTCGCCCTCCTGCTGGAATGCGCCGAACTCCTTTTTGCGGCCTTTTCGCACGGCCTCCACGAGGTCCGGGGCCGTGTGGGACACGAAATAGGGAAACGGCGCGGTCTCGCCGTATTCCTGGCCCATGAAGAACAGGGGAACGAAGGGGGACAGGGCCACGGCGGCCAGGGCGAGCTTCTCGCCGGAAAACCCGGCGGTGGCGCCCAGGCGGTCGCCCTGCATACGGTTTCCCACCTGGTCGTGGTTCTGGGCGTAGACCACGAAGCGGCCGGCGGGGATGTCCCGGGAGTTCGACCCGTGGCGGCGGCCGCGGTACGGAGAGTAACGGTTCATGGCGCAGAACCCGTTCTCGTAGCACCGCGCAAGGTCGTCCACCCCGGAAAAGTCCTGGTAATACCCGGCCTTGTCGCCGGTCAACGTCACCCGCAAGGCGTGGTGGAAGTCGTCGTTCCACACCCCGTCCAGTCCGATGCCGCAAAGGGCCGTCTCCCGCACCAGGGCCGCATCGTTCTTGTCGCTCTCCGCAACCAGGTGCACCCGCCGGTTTTGACGCTGGGCGGCCGCGTGCAGCGTGTCCGCCAGCTCCTTCAAAAACGGAGTGGCGGAAAAGTCGTACACCTCGTGCAGCGCGTCCAGACGCAGCCCGTCCACCCGGCACTCCAGGGCAAAGTAGAGGGCGTTTGCAATGAAGTAGTTCCGCACCTCGTCGGAGCCCGGGCCGTCGAAGTTCACGGCCTCGCCCCACGGGGTCCTGTAGCGGTCCGTGAAGTAGGGGCCGAAGTCGCGCAGGTAGTTTCCCTCCGGCCCCAGGTGGTTGTAGACCACGTCCAGGAACAAGGCCAGCCCGGCCCGGTGGCAGGACTGCACGAGGCGTTTGAACGCATTGACCCCGCCGTAGGCCCGGTGCACGGCAAAGGGGTATACGCCGTCGTAGCCCCAGTTCCTGTCCCCGGGAAAGCTCGCCACGGGCATGACCTGGAGGGCGGTTATCCCCAGCTCCGCCAGGTAGGGCAGGCGCACGGCCGCGGCGTCGAAGGTTCCCCGGCGGGTGAAGGTTCCCGTGTGCAACTCGTAGAATACGTGATTGGCCAGTGGCGGGTTGCACCAGCCGGCATCGTCCCAGGCAAAGGAGGGGTCCACCACCTCCGAGGGGCCGTGCACGCCTCCGGGCTGAGACCGGGAGGCCGGGTCCGGCCGCTTCTTCTTCCCGTCCAGCTCGTAGAAGTAGCGGGTGCCGGGGGGCACGCCTTCGACCTCGGCCTCGTGGTAGCCCCGGCCGGTGGGCGAAAGGTCGATGGCCCGCGCCCCATCCGGCTCCACCAGCACGCGCACCTTTTCCGCGAAGGGCGCCCATACCACGAACCGGCACGTCGCATTGCCCTGGTACAGGGCCCCCACCGGTTTCACCGCCAGCATCGCGCCTCCGCCATGAAGGTTCCATCCCACCTGTAACGGCGGAAATCCCGCATGGAAATACCGCCAACACGGTATTTGAGACCCAGGCCGTAGTGAATGCGGTCTCCTGGATCCTCATCATGACGCTGGTCGTCGCCGTCATCGCGGCACGCGCCGGACAAGACACCAAGCCCGAATTATTCATGAGCAATTTTGCCCGAGATCGAATTTTTCTTTATTTTCAATCCGTTGGAGCTGTTTTTCGGGTCTTGCGCCAAAG
>JAFDHW010000230.1 GCA_019308705.1 Deltaproteobacteria bacterium | reverse complement strand
CAGTACAAATGCATAAGATTCCTCCGCGTGCGTTCGTCATCCGCCCATGTTAGGGGAGGATCGCGCCGCTGTCCATAAAAAGAAGAAGGATCGCACGACGCGCGTGACGCTGTCCCGAAAAAAACGAGGAGGCCGCGCACGCGGAAGCGGCGGCGCGCCCGGCGGCGGAAGGAGTGGAGGGCCGCGTGCTGTCCGGCCCGCGGAACCGGGCCACAAAACGGCTTCCATCGCCCCGGGAGCGCCGGATTCCGCCCTTCCACCCGGCATGGGACCGCAAGAAACAAGCTTTCCTTGGTTGACCCCCCGCCCCCCGCCGGGGTAGATTTTCTCCATGCCTCCCGAACAGGAACATCCCCAGGGTCCGCCCGTGGCGGACATGGAAGCCTTGATCGCCCGGGTGCGGGAGTTTACCGCCCAACGCGGGAAAACCGCCAAGACCCGCCGCGCCCCTTATTCCGCCAAGGACCTGCGAAAGAAGTTCTCCCTCACCCTTCCCGGCGAGAAAAAGCCCGAGGTCATCCTGTCCGAGGACACCTTCGTGGAGCTGGGCCACCCCTCCACGGCCTCCGTGTCCACGGTGCTGGTCACCTTCCAGAAAAAGCTCGTGGACCCCGGCGCGGTCACCCTGGTCGGCCCGGACATCCTCGACATGAAAAAGGGTGACGTGCGGCCCTTTGCCCAGGTGCTCATGGTGGCCGTGGACCCGGACGACGTGCCCGACCCCTTTTCCCTGGACAATGCCCAGTACCTCATGCACCGCCTCCCGGGCTGGATGGTGCGCTCCGTGCCCGGCCGCATGTGGATCCGCGTGGGCAAGAAGCAGCACAAGGCGGGCCTTTCCCTGTGGGCCGTGGGCTCGGCGCTTTGCGCCGCGCTCGCCGAGGATTTCCCCGGCGTCCGGTCCGTGGAGACCTTGTTCGTCACCAGCGGCAAAGAGGATGTTTTGGCCCTGGACCAGGTGGCCGTGGAAGCCGCCATCCTCTCCGGGAGGCACAAGAAGCTCTCCCTGGGCGTGGACGGCGACGTGGAATGCACCGAGCTGAACTGCGAAACCTGCGAGGAAAAGCCCGTGTGCGACAACCTCCGCGACGTGGTGGTGCAGCGGCGGAAGGAGAAGCGAAAGACAGGGAGCTGACTCTTGCAGGGGAGACGCCCTTGCCAAGGCTTTTCGGCTTGGGAATGCTTCGCCCCCCTGGGTGGGCGGGTGTTCAGGGGTTTCCCCTTTTCAATTCCCCCTTGTTTTACTAAACGGTTGTTTAGTATCCTGGTTTCTCTCTACCCAGGGCATTGTCTATGGAGGTTTCATGAAACAGGCGGTGGTCATCGGCGCAGGGGTGGGCGGCGCCGCGGCGGCGGCGCTCTTGGCGGCGGAAGGATACAGCGTCACCGTGCTGGAGAAGAACGCGTATGCCGGCGGCCGGGCCGCTGGCTACGAGCGGGAGGGGTTCGTGTGCGACATGGGCGTGCACTACTCCGGCCGGGGGCTGAACGGCCCCCACGGCAAGGTGGCCCTGCGCACCGGCGCGCGCCTCTCGTTCGTCAAGCCGGACCCCTTTGTCCGGTTCGCGAAGGACCAGAACTTCTGCTACCTGCCCGTGCAGTTCATCAATCCCGTCACGGTCATCCACCTCTCGCGGCTGGTGGGCTTCAAGTGGAGGAACTACCCCGGCATCGCCCGGGCCATTTTGAAGCTCGCCGGGGCGAAAACCACCAAGGACGTGGAGCCCTACGACGAGATGACCCTGCGCGACTTTTTGTTCCAGTACACCGACGACGAGGAGATGCACCGGGTGTTCGACATCTTCTGCGGCCTGCTCATGGTGGTGCCCTACCACGAGGCCTCCGCGGGCGAGTTCATGTGGTGCTTCTCCAAGTGGGCGCAAAGCAAGTCCACCTCCTATCCGGTGGGGGGGTTCCAGGCCATTCCCCGGGCCTTTTTGGACGCCGCCGCGCGCCACGGGGCCACGGTGAAATACAAGCAGGACGTTTGCGGCATCCGCGTAAACGGGCACAACCGGGTGCTGGGGGTGGAGACCAAAAAAAAGTTCTATCCCGCGGACGTCGTGGTCTCCAACGCGGGCATCAAGCGCACCCTGGACCTGGCCGGCGACGGGCGGTTTCCGCCGGAATACGTGAAAAGGGTGCGGGGGCTCAAAGAGTCCAAGGGCGGCATCACCGTCAAGTACGCCCTGGACTTCAAGCCCACCGAGGTGCCCGTGCTGTTCCACTACTCGGAGAAGGTGGATTTTTCCAAGAACCTGAAGCTCATGGAAGCCGGGCAGGTGCCCAGCGACCCGCCGCTCTTCATCCCCTCGCCCACGGTGGCAGACCCGGGGCTTGCGCCCAAGGGCAGGCACATCCTCATGTGCACCACCATCGTGCCCGAGGACCTTTCCGCCTCGGCGCTCACGGAGAAGTTTCTGGACGAGTTGGACAAGAAAATGGAGGACCTGTTCCCCCGCATCCGCCAGGGCACGGTGTGGAAGCACCGCACTAACCTGGACTGGGTGAACACCATGGCCGGCGGCCGGGGAAACGCCTCGGTCAGCGGCATCGCCCAGAACTTCGACCAGGTGGGCAAAAACAAGCCCAGTCCCCGCACGCCCATCCGCGGCCTGTACCTGGTGGGGTGCGACGCCGGGGGCCGGGGCATCGGCTGCGACCAGGCCTCGGACTCCGCGTTGAACGCCTGCGCCATGATCACCGCGGACATGCCCTTGTAGGGATTGCCCGTCTTGTCCCGGTCTGATAGGGTGATCCCGTGCAACGGGGAACGCCCCCGCGTCCTGCAACCAGCCAAGGTCCCCGCCCGGAAGCGGCCCAGGAGTCATGACCCCCGCGGACACCAAACCCATCATCGCGGTATGCGGCAAGGGAGGCGTTGGCAAGACCGCCGCCAGCGCGCTTCTTGCCCGGGCCTTTCTGGATTCGGGCGTCAGGCCCGTGCTCCTGGTGGATGCGGACCCCGCGGGCGGGCTGCTCTCCGCCGTGGGGGAGTCCGTTGTCCACACCCTGTCCCAGGCCCGGGCCAAACTGGTGGCCGCGGCCCGGGGCGCGGGCGAGGAAACCAAGAAAGACCTGGCCCGGCAGCTGGACTACATGGTCATGGAGGCCCTGGCCGAGCGCGACGGCTACAGCCTCCTGGCCATGGGCAAAAACGAGGACCGGGGATGCTTCTGCCCGGCCAACTCCCTGTTGCGGGAGGCCATCGACGTGCTCATCGGGCCTTTTTCCCTGATGCTCATCGACGCGGAGGCCGGCCTGGAGCAGATCTCCCGCCAGGTGACCCGGCGGGTGACCCGGGTGGTGGCGGTGCACGACGGGTCGGCCCGCAGCGCGGACACCGTGGGACACATCCTGTCCATGGCCGGGCCGGAACGCTTGTGCGTCATGGGAAACCGGGGGGCCGGCCCGGAAAACCTTTCCCTTCCCGACGGCGTGCCCTGGCTGGGCTCCCTGCCCGAGGACCCGGACGTAGCAGCGTATGACCGGGAGCGGAAAAGCCTGTGGGACCTGCCCCCGGACAACCCGGCACGGGCCGAGGCCCTGCGGGTGGCGGACCGCCTGCTGAGGGAAGGCGCCGACCAGGCAGGATAGCGCACCTTTTCCCGGACGCGGAATCGCCGGTTTTTTTGCGCAACAGCTTGACCGGCCGTGGAAAATAGGGGTAAAACCAGTCGCCCGGCACCGTTCCGGGCACTGACAGGACCCTTCTTGCGTTGGGCTCCCAAAGAAACGAGCGCCTGATGAAAGACTCCTCCGTACCCGCCCTGTTCAAGGAACTGGTGGAGCAGCCGGTCAGCCGCCTGGTGGACGAGGCCCAGGACAACGGCCGCCGCGCCCTGGCCTATACCTGCTCCTACGTGCCCGAACCGCTGCTGAACGTGGAAGGCCTGTTCGGCGTGCGCGTGCGCGCACCGGGCGTGGCCGGCACCCCCATGGCGGACACCTACCTGTCCTCGGTCATCTGCTCCTATACCCGGAGCCTGTTGGAATTCTGCCTGGAAGGCACCTTCGATTCCATGGACGGATGGGTGTTCACCGCCTCCTGCGACCACATGCGCCGGCTCTACGACAACCTGGACTACCTGCTGAAGCCCGGCTTCATCCACATCCTGGACGTGCCCCACAAGAACAACCCGTCGGCGCAAAAGTGGATGGCCGAAGAGATTTCCGCGCTGGCGGAAAAGCTCTCCGACGCCTTTGGCGTGGACACCGGGGAGGCGGCGCTCAAGGCGGCCATCGCCGGCCAGAACGAATTCTTCACGGTCATGCGCGGCATCTCGGACCTTCGCAAACGGGAGGACACCCCGGTGTCGGGCACCGCCTTCGCCACCCTCATGGCGAGCTGCCTGGCCGCGCCCAAGGACCTGGTCCTAGAACCCTTGAAGGAGTTCGCAAAGGAGCTGGAATCCGCGCCGCCCGTGGAGGGCCACCGGGCCAGGCTGGTGTTCGCGGGCAGCAACTGCGACGATCCGG
>JAFDHW010000229.1 GCA_019308705.1 Deltaproteobacteria bacterium | reverse complement strand
CCTCCAATAATCAGATAATCAGACCGTCTTTGGCGCAAGACCAAAAAACAGCTCCAACGGATTGAAACTAACGAAAAATTCGATCTCGGGCAAAATTGCTCATGAATAATCCGGACTAGTACAAAAGCTCCAGGTGCCGGGCCCACTCGATCTTGATCTTGTGCTCGGCGTAGAGCTGCTCCAGCCGCTCGGGGGTGATCTCCCGGCCCATGGTTTCCAGACGGGAGACGAACCGCCGCTGCCGGGCCGCGGCAAGGTCCTGGTCCTGGACAAAGACCAGGTTTTCCGACTCCACGTAGCAGGAGCGCAAAGAGAGGTTGAAGGATCCCACGGCCGCCAGTTCGCCGTCCATGAGAAACTCCTTGCAGTGCAGGTAGGGCTGCCGGTCCTCCTCGCCGGGAAAGCCCTTGTACTCCCACACCCGCACCCCGGCGTCCAGGAGGGTCTTTACGTAGTTCAGGGAAAGATAGTATCCCGCGCCCAGGTTCACCTGCTGGGCCGTGCGGGCGGAATTGGTGAACACGCGCACGTCCACGCCCCTTTTGGCCGCGTCCAGCAAGGCGTCCAGAAGCAGCCCCTGGGGCAGGACGATGTACTGACTGCTGACATAAAAGTTTTTTTTGCAGGACTGGATGGCCTGCACCAGGGAAAGCAGAGTGCCGTATTCCCGGTTCCAGGGCCGGCTCTGCACGAACAGGCAGGAAGGCCCCTGGGCCTGTCCGAAGTCCCCGAACACGTCCGAGGGGTTCCTGCTGGTTGGCTCCGCTTCCGCCATCTCGCGGAAGGAGCGCAGAAACCCCTTCTGGACCTCCGCCACCACCGGCCCTTCCAGGTACAGGTCCAGGTCCGTCCACCCGGAAAAGTAGACCTCCTCCATGTTCCTGCCCCCCACCACGGCCCGTTCGCCGTCCACCACCAGGATCTTTTCGTGGATGGCGAAATCCAGAAGCGGCAGCGCGGGCAGGCCGCCCGGCCCCTGGAACGAGGACAGCCAGGAGGGCAGCGTCTCGTCCTTTCCCGCCTTGGACGCCACCAGCCGGGATAGCCAGTGCTCGGTAAAATCCTTGTTGTCCTCCTCCGGACCCGCGGGTTTGCGCCCGGAAAAAAGCACCACGCTCATACCCTGGCGGGATTCCGCCGGACGCGGGCTTTCCGCCGTGCTTTGCGCCGGGGATTCAGGCTCCGGGGTCTTGACGGGCGCGTGGCCGGTCCATTCCGCCAGCACACGGTTGAACTTCAGGCGAAGGGTGCCCAGCGGCGAGGTAGGGTACTGGGTGTCCGCGTTCAAAATGAGGTTGACCTCCACCCCTTCACCGGCCTTTTTCACCAGTTCGTCCGAGATGACCCGGCCCGCGCCGCGGTCTCCCAGGGTGTAGGTCTGGAGGTTGATCTGCCGCTTGGCCGACCGGATCAAAGACAGGATGGTATCCTTGGCCTTGTCCCCGGTTTCCAGGAACTCGACCCGGTCCGCGCCGGAAACGTTTGCCCTTGCCGTCTGGCCCACCTGTTCCAGAAAATTTGGCGAGCCCACCCCGGAAAGACCCTCGGGGCAGCGGTAGACCACCTCCAGGGAGGCATCGGCCCTCTGCTTGTTGCCCAGGGAGTCCGTGGCGATGATGGGCAGCCGGTACGGGCCCGTGTCCATCATCCTGCGTATGGGCAGGAACACGGAGTAGTCCCCTTCCATGGTCCGGGGCAGGACGTTCCCCTCCACGGGCTGCATTTCAAGGCGGCAGGGAAACAGGGTGTGGGAAAGGTCTAATTCCACCCTTTGGATGGATGTATCTTCCAGGGCCGTGACCACGGTGCACTCCACGCGCACGGACTGAGCGCCGTCGTTGGCCGCGGTGGAAGGGTCGACCTTTATGTTCTTGATGAAGAGCAAGGCTTATCCGTTCCGGCACCCGGGAAAAGATTCAGCTCGTCGGCCCGTCCAGGGGCGGGGGCGGCTCCTGGCCGGTGAGGCGTTTCCAGGCGCGGGCGTCCGCCAGGTGGACAAACGCCCTCGCGGTCCGGGATTGGTCCCAGGCCGCATACCCGTGGGGGTCCGGGAGCACGCCCTCGTCCACGGGCCCGCCCCATTCCACGCCCAGGTCCGGCGAAAATTCCGCCGCGCGCTCGTGCACCGCGTATTCCTTTTCCACAGGCCGAACGCCGAACAGGGAGGCGTAAAGCTCCGGGTGCATGGGATAGGCCGCAAGCTGGACGCCGCCGAACCGGGCATGGCCGGTTACGCTCTTTTCCACCGTTTGTTCGGAAAAAAGCTCCCTGGCCACCATGCCCCGCATGTCCCCGGACCGGTCGGTGATGCCCGCGATCCAGCGCTGGGGCGGGCACGCGGCGTAATCCTGGGTCCGGGCGTCTAAGGCGTCCTTCCAAGGGGCCAGGGTCAGAAAATTCAGTTTGCCCGTTCCCGCCTTCACCGCAAAGGGATAGGGAGGCCGGCCTTCCGGCCCCTTCCTGCTGGAAACCTCCAGCCACAAGGCTTCCCCCGGGTAAAGAGGTCCCATCACCCCTCCCCTTTCCACCCACGAGGCCGGGACCCGGTCCGCGTGATCGTCCACGTGGGAAAGGGGAACCCTGGGGCACGAGTCTCCTGCCCCTTTTTCCCGGCCAGGGAGGCCGCGCACCAGGGACACCTCCAGCACCGCCCACGGGCAGGCTTCGGGAAACCGGAACAAAAGGCTTGCGCCGCAAAGCTCGATCATGGCTCCATCACCACTTGCCGTCCCGGACCTCCCGCAGGATGCGGAGCACGGCATGGTCCGGCGCGTTCTTCAAGTCCCTGATGAGCCGGGCGAAAAGCAGGGGCCGCTTGCGGATCACTTCCTGCACGTCGGCGCCGATCTTTCCGCACAGGGCCAGGAGCACGTCCTGGTCTTCGTCCAGTTCCCTGGCCAGGAGCTTGATCTTCTCCTCGGACAAGGGCGCGTTTTCCCCCCGCTCCACCTTGGAAAGATAGGAAGGCTCCACCCCGATGCGGGCCGCCACCTGGCGCAGGGAGAACCTCCGGTCCTTTTTGCGCAGGCTTTCCCGCTTTTCGCGGATATAGGCCCCAAACGGGTTTTTCGGGGAAACCGCCATTTTTTGCTTCCCCTTTTCGTGTACTGTGTGGTATACAGTTTACATGCTGCGAAACGATTTGTCCGGCACAATGTTTCCTTGGATGATTGCATGGGGTTTTCCAAAAGGCAAGACGGCTTGCGCCGCGGAAAGGACGAACCAATGGGCTTGCTTGAAAAGTCCTGCCGGGAAGGCGGTGCGGCCCGCGCCGTCATCAACGGCCTGGCCATGGAACTGTTTCCCGCGCATCCGGTGGACAGCCGGCCGGACTACATGGCATCCGCGAGGACGCCGCCCTTCGCGTCCTGTCTGGAAACCACCGACGAAACCCCGCCTTTGACCGCCCCCGGCCTCGGCCGGTACGAGGCAAGCCTGGCCCGCTTCCTTTTCTATTCCAAAGCCCCGGCCTTTTGGTACGTGGGCCCCATGGGCAGCGGAAAGACCAGCACGTTCCGTTTCCTGCAAAAGACCCTCCGCGCAGTCCCCGGCCTTCGCTTGGTGCACATAGACCTCCGGGCCAGGCCCCTCCCCGGCCGGAAGAAACACGGGGAGACCATGGATTCCCTTCGCCTTTGGCTGTGCGATTTCATCATGCACGTTCTCCATACTTCCCCACGCATGCAGCGTCCTGTTTCCAACCTCCGCCGCGGTCCGTGGCAGGGCCCCGGGGAAGACCTTTCCCCTCCGGACCGCCTGGCTTCTGCCGCCAGGCTGCTCCTGCTTTCCCCCGGCCCCGGGCGCGTCCCCTCCCCCGGCTCCTCACCCGGCCGCACCCTCCTGGTTCTGGACAGCATGGACGTTCTCCCGCCGGAATTCCGGCACCGGGCTGTCCAGAACTTGGCCGGGGACCTCTCCGAGGTCAACCCCCGCCTGAAGCTGGTTTTCTGCTGCAGGACGCTTCCCCCTGGCCGGGAACCCGCCTTCCCGGTGCTTGCCCACCACCCTGTCTGCGCGGAAAGGGAAATCGCCGCACGCGTGGGCCGGTTTCTGGAAAACCCCCATGCCTGGCGCATGTTTCGCCGCCTGGATGCCTCGTGGCAGGAGGAGGTCCTTTGCCGTGCCCAAGACCTGTTGCACGAGCTTTGCCGGCCGGACAGCCTGGTGCGCAGTCTCCTGCGCTCCATGGCCGGCCAAAACCTGGGCGCGGCTCACTTCGTGGCCGCAAACTGGCTGGTGGCCATGAACTCGGCGCCGCATGGAAAGGCAGAACCCCGGGAACAGGAAAAACCCGGGGAAGCCGCACGCCTGCTGGAATCCCTGGAGGAAAACCTGGCCGCGTGGGAGGGAAAAGCGCCCGGCCCGAAGGCCGAGCGCCCGGAAAAGGCCGCTGAAAAACTTGTCCGCCTCGTGGAAAGGCTGATCGTTGTGGAGTGCGCCCCGCCGGCCGCCCAAAAAACCAGGGCGCCCGCCCTCAACGCA
>JAFDHW010000228.1 GCA_019308705.1 Deltaproteobacteria bacterium | reverse complement strand
CCGAGGAATACACCCAGGCGTTTTTCGGCAAATGGGCCATCCGGTTCAACCAGAAACAGGTGTTTTTCGACGACGACCTGGTCACCGACGACCGCGTAACCGCCTACTTCGACCGCCTGCGCACGGAGAACGCCATCCACGCGCTGGTTTCCACGGCCAGGAACCTGAAGGGCGCCTTCAAGAGATACGAGTCCCGGTACGCAAATATCGACAAGCCCACCCTCATCCTTTGGGGCGAGAACGACATCTGGCTGTCCAAGGAACTGGGCGAAAAATACCAAAAGGCCATTTCCGGGTCCGTATTCTGCGTGCTTCCCGAGTGCGGCCACGTGCCCCAGGAAGAAAAGCCCCTGGTCACCGCGGGCCTCATGGACGATTTCCTCCAGGGCCGGCTCGACCCGGAACCCGCCCGCCAGCCATGATTGACTGCCACTTTCATCTGGATGAAAACCTGGTGGGGGCAGAGGGTCTCGTGGCCAGCCTGGACGCCCATGGCATGCGCAAGGCCGCGGTCATGGCGCCCATGTGCCCGGACCTGGAATGGCGCCGGGTGCTGGCCGTGGGCGGCCCCGTGCTCCGGCGCGGCCTTTCCTCGCGCGAGGGGGTCTTCCGCGGAGCCGCGCTCTTCCTGTACCGGAACATGGTCAAGCAAGGGGGCGAGGTCGACGTGGGGGGCAAACGCTACCCCATAACGCCCCAGCCGGACAACGACCCCGTGGCCCGCGCCGTGGCAGCCCACCCGGACCGGCTTTGGGGCTGGATTTTCGTGAACCCCGCCGGGCCCGTGGATCCGGTCGAGGAGATCAACCGCCTTGCCGGAAAACCGGGCATGATGGGGGTCAAGGCGCATCCCTTCTGGCACGCCTTCCCCACAAGAGACCTGGAATCCACGGCCCGGGCCTGCGCCGACCGGGGTCTGCCCCTGCTGCTGCACCTGGGCGCCGGGGAACAAGGGGACGTGGAGTCCCTGGCCTCGGCCTTCCCGGGGGTGGCCTTTCTGCTGGCCCACGCGGGCGTGCCCCGGCCCCGGGAGACCTGCGCCCTGGCGGGAAAGCGAAACAACGTGTTCGTGGACCTTTCCGCAGCCTCGTACGTGGACGCCCGGGTGGCACGCATGGCGGTGGACCTTGCCGGCGCGGAAAAGTGCCTGTTCGGGTCCGACGGGCCGTATTTTCATCACAAAAACGGCCGGTACGATTACTCCGAGCGCACCGCCATGCTGAACTCCCTGGGCCTTTCCCCGGCGGACCGGGAGCGGGTGGCGGAAAAAAACTTTCTTAAGATGCTGGAGTTTTCCGGCGGGTAGGAGATCGTGGGTTTTTTCCGCAGGAAGGAAGAGGAACTGGCCATGCGCCTTTTGGCGTGGCAGTACCACAAAAAGGGCATGCCCGTGCCCAAGGCCGCGGAAATCCGCGCCCAGGCCGAGGCCGTGGTGGATCAGGCCCACGCCATCGCCAAAAAGCGCGGCAAAAACGTGCTCTCCATCATGAAGCAGGCCGCAACGGACTTCGTGAACCGGCCCAAACCCTGATCTTTTCCCGAGGCATGAACACCAAAGGGCCGCCCCCCTCGCGGGGAAGGCGGCCCTTTGCGCCGACACGGCCGGCCCCGGGTTATGCCGCCTGCACCTCGATCTGGCGGGACTTGCCTTCGACGGTCTGTTTACGGGGGATAGAAATCTTCATCACCCCGTTCTTGAAGCTCGCCTGGATGTTGTCCGCGTCCGCGTCCTCGGGCAGGGAAAGCACCCGCTGGAAGCACCCGTAAGCGCGCTCCACGCGGTAGTAATCCTGCTCTTTCTTCTCCTCCTTCTGCTGCTTTTGACCCCAGATGCGCAGGGTGTCGTTTTCCACCTCCACGCTCACGTCGTCCTTGTCCACCCCGGGCAGCTCCACGGACACGGTGTATTCCTTGTCCGTAGCCGCCACGTCCAGGCTCGGCCTAAACACGCCGACCATGCCGCGCGCGGGACCTTCCCGGCGCGGAGCCAAAACGCCGAAGCTTTGCAAAAGCTCCTCGAACATGCGGTCCATCTCCCGGTGCATGCGGCTTATGGGGTCCGCGTAGGAGCCTTCGACCGGAAGATCGGTTTCTTCCGTTCTGAACCAGTTCCACGGCGCGAGTTTGTTCCTTTCCATAGTACCACCTCCTTGTCCGTCCTGCCGGCCCGGCCGGGCCGGGATAAGGAGTTTGGATCGGAATTTGCGCTTGTCCGAATGGCCCCATGGAGCCATCCCGGTTTATGCCAACATACAACCATCCGATTTTATGGCATAAAGCCCATATCCGGCCAAAAAATAATCCAGGCCGGCACGCTGTCAAGAGACCTTGAACAGCGCATCGGCCACCACGGGCTTGCCGTTTTTAATGAGCACGGGGTTGGCGTCGATCTCCCGGATCCGGGGGAAGTGCGCGGCCAGGTGGGACAGGCGGACGAGCAGCTCCGCCAGGGCGTCCGTATCCACGGGGTCCATGCCCCGGAAGGGACCCAAAAGCGCCTGGGAGCGGATGGAGGCGATCATGTCCCTGGCGTCGAAGGAAGACAAGGGGGCCATGCGCACTATGCGGTCGCCCAGGGCCTCGGCCAGCACGCCGCCCGCGCCGAACAGCACCACCGGGCCGAACCCGGGCTGCTGCACGGCCCCGGCAAGGAACTCCCGGCCCGTGGGCAGCATCTCGCACACCAGCACGGGAACGGGCCCGGCCTGTTCCTGGATGCGGGAGAAGGCGGCCCGCACCCCGCCCTCGTCCGCCACGGAAAGGTGCACCAGGCCCATCTCCGTCTTGTGGGAAATGGCGGGGGAAAGAGCCTTCACCGCCACGGGAAAACCGATCTCCCGCGCCGCGTCCATGGCTTGGTCCGCGGTATGGGCCGCCATCTCCCGGCACACGGGAATGCCGTAAGCGGCAAGCACTTTCTTGGCCAAGTGCTCGTCCCAGGCGTCCGGCGCGGTGTTTTGCACCAGCTCCGCGGCCTTTGCGGGGGTCTGCATGAGCCGGACCTCGTCGCCATGCCGCGCCCGCACCCCGGCATGGGCCCAAAGCGCGCCCATGGCCCGTGCCGCCTTTTCCGGCGCGTCGAAGGTGGGCACCCCGGCCTGTTGAAAGGACTTGAGCGCGCTGTCCGTGGCCGAATCCATGAACGAGGAAACCAGAAGGGGCTTCCGGTATTTGGCCGGCATGGCCGTCAGCCGGGACAGGTCCCGCGTGAATCCCTTGATCATGTCCTCCTTCTTGAACCCATAGGCTTTTTCAAACACCTTGTGGGCAAGCTCCGCCCACCCCGAGCCCATGACCCCGTGAACCAAAAGTCCGTCCACGGCGTCGCTTTCGAACAAAAGCTCCGGCAGGGTCTCGACCAGAAGATCCATATCGATGTGGAAGGTGAGGTCCACGGGATTTTTCACGGACGCGTGGGGCGCCAGGAGTTCCCGCAGGCGCGCCTGGACCGCCGGCGGAAGCTCGGGCACGGACAAGCCGGCGCGCTCACAGGTGTCGGCCATGGCCGTTCCCGGACCGCCGGAATTGGTGAGCACGGCGATGTTCTTTCCAGAAAGCGGCGGGGCCGAGGCCAGGGTGTGGCCCAGGAAATAGACCTCCTCGATGGAAGAAGCCCGGATGATCCCGGCCTGGGCGAACAGCCCCTCGATGACGTAATCCGGCCCGGCCAGCGCGCCGGTGTGGCTGGAGCCGGACCGCGCCCCGGCGGCCGTGCCGCCCACGTACTGGGCCACGATGGGCTTTTTTCGGCTGATGCGCCTTGCCGCGTCCAGAAACTCCCGCGGCCTGCGGATGGACTCGATGTACATGCCGATGGCGCGGGTTTCCGGGTCCTCGCCCAAATACTCCAGGCAGTCCACAAGGTCGATGGACGCCTCGTTGCCCACGGAGATGGCCTTGGCCAGCCGGATGCCCCGCTTGGCCAGGTACCCCAGGGTTTGGGCCGCGTAGGTCCCGCTCTGGGAGGCCAGGGAAAAGTGGCCCGGCGGGTTCTGCAACGGCGTCACCGTGGCGTTGAACGGCGCGTGGGCGTTGATGATCCCCATGCAGTTGGGGCCCAGAAACCGCATGCCGTATTTGGCCGCGATGTCCAGGATGCGCGCCTGGAGTTCCCTGCCCCCGTCCCCGGTTTCCGCGAACCCCGCGGTGATGATCACCGCCCGCTTGGTGCCCAGCCTGCCGAAGTCCTCCAGCATGTCCGGCACCAGGCGCGTGGGCACTACCAGCATGGCCATTTCCGGGGCGTAGGGCAGCTCGGAGATGGAGGGGTAGGCCTTGTTTCCCAAGACCTCCTTTTCCGTGGGGTGGACCACCAGGATCTCGCCCCCCCACCCGCCGTACACGATGTTCAAAAGCTGCAACGTGCCCATCTTGGCCGGGTTGCCCGAGGCCCCCACCATGGCCACGCTCTTGGGATTCATGATTTCTTTCAGGGGATTGTTTTGCATTGCCGGTTCTTTCCTATCACTGCTCGGTCCTTGTTTTCCGAATG
>JAFDHW010000227.1 GCA_019308705.1 Deltaproteobacteria bacterium | reverse complement strand
CGCCGAAGCGGTACTGCTCGGCCGTTTCCATGGTGCGGCAGACTTCCAGGGGCAGGGGCTTCATGGGCACGTCGCAGCAGATGGGCGCGGTCCCGCCGGGTTCGGCCTCTTTCTTGGCTCCGCAGGTGTCGCACTGGTACCAGGCCTTTTCCACCATGTCTCCTCCTTGGCTGGGGAAGGCGGGTTCACGCCTTCCCGCTCAAGCCGGGACCCGGGGGCTGGCCGGGCGCACGCGCCGGAACGAAATCCCTGGTTTTGGGCGGCCGGATGGTCCGTCCGCAGGCAAACTTGGCCGCCGGGTCAAAAATCCGGCAGCCGGGTAACCCCCACCCAGTCGGTGGGCGGGGGGGTCTTCACGAAGTTCAGGCACCGCTTGCGAAACAGGTCCAGGGTGCGGTCAAAGGGCATGTACCTTTTCAAGTCCTCGAACGCCCGGACCGCCTCGGCGAAGCTCTTGTGCCGGTACAGACGGACGGCCTCCTCCAGGTGTTTCCTGGTATGTTCCTTTTCCTTGCGCACGCTTTCGGGCTCACCGGAAAAGACCTCGTACAGGGTGTAGTTGGGCTCCCGGGCGCCGTACCGGACGATGTCCAGTTCCCGCATGGACGGCGGGCTTGCGGAAAGCTCCTTCCTGGCCTGGTCGCTGATGAGGATTCCCGCGCCGTAGAGCCTGCACAGCCTGGCCAGCCTGGCCGCCACCCACACGGGCTCGCCCATGGGAACGGCCCTTGCGCCGCCGCCCGCGGCCACCACGCCGACCCCGGCCATGCCCGTATGCACGGCGGTTTCCGTGTCCATCTCCAGAAACCCCGCCGCCCGGCGCTGGTGGGCCAAGGCCGCGGCCTTCTTCCGCATGTCCACCGCAGCGGCAACCGCGGCGTCGGCGCCTCCGACCTCGTCGTCGAACAGGGCCACGAAGGAATCCGTGCCCCAGGCCGCCACCCAGCCGCCCCGCTGCCGCACCGGGGGCGTGACCGTCTCGAACAGGCTCTCCAGGAACGCCACGGCCTGCTGGGGGCTCAACGCCTGGTAGTGCTCCCCGAAGGAACGCAGGTTGAAGGCCAAAACGGCCACCTTGTCCACCCCCGCGTCGCCGGGCGCGGGGGTTTCGCCCTCGGCCTTGCGCAAAAGCCGCAGCAGCAGGGGGTGGGAAAGCGCCGCGGAGCCGGACCCGCCGGATTCCTTCCTAAGTTTTTCATACATCCGGGCGTTTTCAAGGGCCCCCGCGGCCTGGGCGGCCAGGTCGGCCACCAGCTTCACGTCCGCCTCCTCGTAGCGCACGGGCCTCTCGGAACTCACGTTCACCGCGCCGATGCACCGGCCCCGGGCCATGATGGGTACGCAGATGAGACTTGCGATCTCCCGCGCCCCCTTGACGTAGCGGGGATCGTTCTTGGCATCGTTGATGATCTCCGCCTTGCCCGAAAGCACCACGTCGCCGGCGATGCCCACCCCCGGCTTCAAGGTGGGGCGGTCGGCGGCGTCGAACTTCTTGCCGAACCCGGCCACCACCTCCAGGTTGCCCGTGTCCTCGTCCACCAGCATCACCGAAGCGCCGGTGGCCTGGATGCTCCCCGTCACCTCGTCCACGATGGCCAGGCAAATGTCGCCGAGATCCGGGTTTTCCGTAAACCGCAGGGCGAACTCCCTGAGGCGCGCGATCTGGTCTTCCTGGTCCATGCGGTCGCGCTGGGCGTCCTTTTTTTCCGCCTCGGACCGCGCCAAAAAGGACAACAGGTCCGCGTACACCTCGGCCTTGTCCCCCCCGCGCACCCAGCCGATGGTCTTGCCGTCTAAGGCCACGGGAAAATCCTTGCCGGAGAGGTTCTCATCCCCGGCCACGGGCCGGTCCGAGGCGTCGCGGAAAAACGCGGGCTCGCCCAGTTCCTCCTGCAGGCGCTCCAGGATCTCCGCGGCCTGCTTGGCCACCAGCCGCTTGAAGTTCACCGTTGCCATGGCGATTTGGAAGGGCCTCTGCCCTTTCCCTTCCTGGGAAAAAGGAAAAAAACGGGCTTCACATCCCGGGAGTTCGTAAATACGCCACCGTTATTTTACACAAAACCACGGATTCAGCCACCCCTCCTGCCAGGGGATGGCGCGGGGATGGGTTGCCGGGATGGTTCACGAAGCCCGATGGGGCTGATAGCTGCAGAGCGGCTCCTCGGCCAGGTAATCGCCCGTGGCCTCGTAGGCCCGGGCGCGGCACCCCCCGCACACCCGGCGATACTCGCACCGGCCGCACTTGCCCTTGAGCTTTCCCGGGTCCCGGAGGTTTTGAAACACCTCGCTGGTTTCCCAGATGCGGTCAAAGGGCTCTTTGGTCACGTCGCCGCAGGGCAGGGCCAAAAACCCGCAGGGCTGGACGATGCCCGTGGAGGACACGAAGCAGAACGCCGTGCCGCCCAAACAGCCCCGGGTAACCGCGTCCATGCCGTGGGTCTCGAAGGTGACGGTCTTGCCCTCCTCCTTCGCCCGCTGGCGCAGGATGCGGTAGTAGTGCGGCGCGCAGGTGGCCTTGAGCACGAGGGGCACCTTGTCCCGCTGATCATAGAACCAGTTCAGGGTCTTTTCGTACTGCCCGGCGGTGATGGCCTGGTCCAGGATGTACTTGCCCCGGCCCGTGGGCACCAAAAGGAAGATGTGGTGGGCCACGGCCCCCAAATCCACGGCCAACTGCTGGATAGCCGGGATCCCGGCCAGGTTCTGTTGGGTGATGGTGGTGTTGACCTGGACCTCGATGCCCGCGTTTTGTGCGGCCTTGATCCCCGAAAGCGCCGCGTCGAACGCGCCGGGCACGCCCCGGAACGCATCGTGCTTTTCCGCCGTGGCTCCGTCCAGGGAAATGGAGATGCGGGAGACGCCCGCCTCCGCCATCTTCGGCGCGGTTTCCGCGGTCACCAGGGTGCCGTTGGGCGCCATGACCATCTTCAGGCCCAGGTCCGTGCCGTGGCGCGCCAGGTCGTAGATGTCCGGCCTGAGCAGCGGCTCGCCGCCGGTCAAAATCACGATGGGCTTGCCCGTTTTCGCAATCTGGCCAAGGAGCGTCTTTCCCTGTTCCGTGGAAAGCTCGCCCTCCCGGGGGCCCGCGTCCGCGGACGCGCGGCAGTGCACGCACGCCAGGTTGCAGGCCCCGGTGGTCTCCCAGGCCACCAGCCGGGGGCCGGGAGGCGCTTTGTTGTCCCCGCCGCGGGGGTATGCGTGGGGGTGTCCCGCCATCTTATCTTCCCAATACCTTGGCCGCCTGCACGGCGAAGTAGGTCAAAATCATGTCCGCCCCGGCCCGGCGGATGGAGACGAGCGTCTCCATCATGGCGCGTTCCAGGTCCAGCCAGCCCATCCGGGCCGCCGCGTGGATCATGGAGAACTCGCCGGAAACGTTGTACGCCGCGAGCGGGAGGTCCGTCTCGTCCGCCAGCAGCCGCACGATGTCCAGGTACGGCAGGGCGGGCTTGACCATGAGGATGTCCGCACCCTCCTCGATGTCCAAGGCGGCCTCCCGCAACGCCTCGCGGGAGTTGGCCGGGTCCATCTGGTAGGTGGAGCGGTCCCCGAACCCCGGCGCGGAGTGCGCCGCGTCGCGGAAAGGTCCGTAAAACGCGGAACAGTACTTCACCGCGTAGCTCAAAACGGCCGTGTTGGAAAGCCCCTCGTCGTCCAGGGCCTCGCGGATTTCCGCCACCCGGCCGTCCATCATGTCCGAAGGGGCCACCACGTCCGCGCCGGCCTCGGCGTGGGAAACCGCGGTCCTCGCCAACAGGTCCAGGGAGGCGTCGTTGTCCACCACGCCCTTTTCCACCACCCCGCAGTGCCCGTGGTCCATGTACGCGCACAAGCACACGTCCGTGATCACCACCAGTTCCGGCACCTTGGCCTTCACCTCGGCCACGGCCTTCTGCACCACCCCGTCCTTGGCGTATGCCCCGGTGGCCAACGGGTCCTTCTTGTCCGGCACGCCAAACAGGATCACCGCGGGAATCCCCAGGTCATACGCCTCCCTGCACGCCTTCACCAGGTAATCCGCCGAAAGGTGGAAACACCCGGGCATGCTGTCGATAGGCTTCTTCACTCCCTTGCCCGGGACGGTGAACAAGGGAAGAACGAGGTTGTCCACGCAAAGCGAGGTCTCCCGCACCAACCGCCTCATCCCCTCGCTCTTCCTCACCCGCCTGGCCCTGTACTCCGGAAACATCATGGGATTTGTTCCTTCTTGGATGTTTTTTTAGGGGGGGAACTTTTTCTTTGACCGCCAGAGAAAAGGTTTCCCGCATCCCTTCAAAAGCCCGTTGCGAAAGACATAAGTTTTTCCTGCGCAGCCCTCGAGTCAAGAGGAGAGCGCGGTTTTGGCTTTGGTGACCCTGTGCGCATTTACCCCATTCGCACTTTTAGCCCGGATTATTCACGAAGCCTGATTTCCGAGCTGGCAAGGCGAGAGGGGTGAAGGCGTACTTTGGTACGCCGAGCCCCGATAACGCGGCCAGCGCGGAAATCGGGCGAGC
>JAFDHW010000226.1 GCA_019308705.1 Deltaproteobacteria bacterium | reverse complement strand
AGGCGAGGTGGACCATCGCTTCCCGGGACAAACAAAACGGCAAGTACGAACGCATTTTGGACGCCGCGGTGCGGGTGTTTTCCAGGAAGGGCTACTTCGGTTCCACGGTGAGCCAGATCGCCGGCGAAGCCGGAGTGGCCGACGGCACCATCTATCTGTATTTCAAGAACAAGGAAGACATTTTAGCCTCCTTTGTGCGACGCCACTCCCAGGAATTCTTCGACCGGGTGAAGGACGAGATCGGCGGCCAGCCCACGGCCGTGGACAAGCTCCGCACCCTGGTGCGCCTGCACTTCGAGGCCAGCTCCCGCGACCGGCACCGCGCCCTGGTCTACCAGGTGGAGATGCGCAGAAGCTCCCGGCTCATGAAGGCGGAGATCCGCGAGGCGTTGAAGATGTACCTGGACCTGGTGGGTTCCATCCTGGAGGAGGGCCAGCAGGAGGGCACCATCCGCCTGGATTTGTACGTGGGCCTGGCCAAGCGCATGATCTTCGCATCGGTGGACGAGGTCATCACCTCCTGGGTCATCTCCGGCGGGAAATACGACCTCCCGGCCCTGGCCGACCCCCTGGTGGACCTGTTTTTGAACGGCATCGCCACCCGGCCGACGGCATAAATCCTTTCCCCGGAAAGACAAAAAACCCGCGGGAAAACCCCGCGGGTTTTTTGTCTTCAGGCTGGTGCCCGTTTTCCCTTCACTCGCCGCCCTTCATGGCCTCCTCGGCCCGGAGTTCCTTTCTCAGGATCTTGCCCACGTTGGTCTTGGGCAGTTCGGTGCGGAACTCCACGGCGGTGGGCCACTTGTACTTGGCCAGCTTGTCCTTGCAGAAGTCGATGATCTCCTCTTCCGTGGCTTGCTGGCCTTCCTTGAGCACCACGAACACCTTGGCCGCCTCGCCCCGGGTGGGATGCGGGATGCCGATGACGCAGGCTTCCTTGACCTTGGGGTTCATGTAGACCACTTCTTCGATGTCCCGGGGGTACACGTTGTATCCGCCGGAGATGATCATGTCCTTTTTCCGGTCCACGATGTAGAAGTAGCCGTCCTCGTCCATGGTGGCGATGTCGCCGGTGTACAGCCAGCCGTTTCTAAGCGTCTCGGCGGTCTCCTCCGGCTTGTTCAGGTAACCGGCCATGACCTGGGGGCCCTTGACCACCAGCTCGCCGCTCTCACCCGGGGGCAGAAACTTCTCGCCGGTCTCCAGGTCCACGATGGCGCATTCCGTGTCCGGCAGGGGAATGCCGATGCTCCCCACCTTGCGCTTACCCCGGAAGGGATTCACCGTGACCACGGGCGAAGACTCGGTCATGCCGAAGCCCTCCACGATGGTGGCGCCGGTGATCTTCTCGAACTCCTTGATCACCTCCACGGCCAGCGGCGCGGACCCGGAAAAGCAGCCCTTGACGGAGGTCAAATCCACGTTCTTGATGTCCGGGTGGTTCAAAAGCCCGATGTACATGGTGGGCACCAGGGGGGTGAAGGTGGGCTTGAACTTGGTCAGGGCCTCCAGAAGCTCGTCGGGCTGGGGCTTGGGCACCAATACATCCGTCCACCCGGCGGCCACGGAAAGGTTCATGGCTGTGGTGAGCCCGAACACGTGGAAGAACGGCAGCGCGCCCAGCATGACCTCGTTGCCCTTCTCAAACTCCGGGAACCATGCCGCTATCTGCTGCACGGTCGTGGAAAGGTTGCCGTGGGTGAGCATGACGCCCTTGGAAACGCCCGTGGTCCCGCCGGTGTACTGGTACTGGGCCACGTCGTCAAAGGTCACGGCCACCATGGGCGGGTCCGGCTTGGTGCGGGCGAGAAGCTCCTTCCACTTGTACACGTCCGGGGCCTGTTTCACGTCCGCGGCCAGGCCCTTTTTCTTGGCCACCAGGGGAAAGAGCAGGTTCTTGGGAAACGGCAGGTAATCCCCGATGGAGGTGACCACGATCTGCCGCACGGAGGTCATGGGCCTCAGATCGATCATCCGGTTGGCCAAGAGGTCCAGGGTGATGAGCACCTTGGAGCCCGAGTCGTTGAACTGGTGGGAGAGCTCCCGGTCGGAATAGAGCGGGTTGTTCATCACCGCCACGGCCCCGATCTTCAGGATGGCGTAGTAGGCGGCCACGCAGGGGATCACGTTGGGCAGGAGGATGGCCACCGCATCGCCCTTTTTCACCCCGAACCCGTCGAGCGCCGTGGCGAACCGGTCCACCATGTCCTTCAATTCCCTGTAGCTGACCTTGAACCCCTGGAAGATGAGGGCCGTGTTTTCCGGAAATTCGGCCACGGTGCGGTCCAGGCCCTCCGGGATGGTGATGTCCTCATACTCCACTTGCTCGGGCACGCCCTCGTCGTAGAACTTCAACCAGGGTTTTTGTCCGGCGGTCTTTGATCCCTGTTCGGCCATGTGGTTCCTCCCTGTTTTCGTGTGAGGGTCTAAAAACGCTTCGCCATGTCCGGTTTTCTTGAAATCGTCAGCAAGCTGCTAAGCCACGGGGCGGGGAATTGTCAACCAAAAGGCCCTATTTCCCCGCTTTTTCCTTTTGAAGCACCAGGGCGCGCTGGTAGATTTCCCTCTTGGGCCGGCCGGTTATTTGCGCGGCGGCCGCGGCGGCCGCGGAAACCGAGCCCTGGGCGGAAAGCTCCTGGAGGATGACCCGGTCCACCTCCTGCCGGTCCATGGACTCCCCCATCCTGCCCGCCCCTTCCACCACCAGGGTGCACTCGCCCCGCACCTTGGAAACTGCCAGCGCGGCGGCGATCTCGTCAAGCGTTCCACGGAGCATCTGTTCGTGCACCTTGGTCATCTCCCGGGCCAGCACCGCGCGCCTCGGCCCCCAGGCGGCCGCAAGGTCCTTCACCAGGGCGGCCACCCGCTGGGGGGACTCGTAGAACACCACCGCTCCGGGCTCCGCTGCCAGTTCGGCCAGGGCCCTTTTGCGCGCCCCGGGCTTCTTGGGCAAAAACCCGGCGAACAAAAAGCGCTCGGCCGGCAGGCCCGACGCGGAAAGGGCCGCCACCACGGCGCTGGGGCCCGGCAGGGGCACCACGGGGACGCCCGCTTCCGCGGCGCGGGAAACCAGCAGGTACCCCGGGTCCGAAACCATGGGCGTGCCCGCGTCCGTGGCCAGGGCGCAGGATTCGCCCTTTAGAAGCCTCCTTACAATGGCCGGGACCTGCCTCGCCTCGTTATAGTCGTGGCAGGACACCAGGGGCCGGGAGATGCCGTGGGCGGTCAAAAGCTTCCTGGTGCGCCGGGTGTCCTCGCACACCACAAAGTCCACCGCCGAAAGCACCTCCAGGGTCCGCAGGGTGATGTCCTTGAGGTTTCCCAGGGGCGTGGCGGCCACGTACAGGGTGCCGGGCCGGGGATCAGGGGTAAGCGAGCCGGAAGGCATTGCGGATGATCTCCACCCGGGGCGCGCCGTTCTCCCCGGTTTTCACGCACACCACGTCGAACCGCGCCCGGGCCTTGGTCTGTTTTGTGCGGGAAAGGTACTCCAGCGCGGCCATGGAAATCTTGCGCTGCTTGGCCCGGTTCACCGCGTCGGCTGGCCCGCCAAAGGAGCCCGAGGCCCGCATCTTGACCTCTACGAACACCAGCACGCCCTTGTGTTTGGCGATGATGTCGATCTCCCCGTGGCGGGCGCGGAAGTTCCTTTCCAGGATCTTGTAGCGATTCTTGGCCAGGTGGGCGGCCGCCAAATCCTCCCCTTCCCTGCCCTTTTCACTGGCTTTCATACCTCAACCTGATCTACGAACAGCGAAAGCTGGGCCCCGGCGCCCACGCCGTTGAAGCTTTTCCGGTGGATGGGACAAGGCCCCAGTTGCCTGATGGCCTCCCGGTGCTGCTTGGTGGCGTATCCCTTGTGGCGGGCGAACCCGAAGCCCGGGAACTCGTAGTCGTAGCGCTCCATGAGCCGGTCCCGAGTGACCTTGGCCACGATGGACGCCGCACCGATGGACACGCTCTTGAAATCGCCCTTGGCCACGGGTTGTTGGGGAATCTGGGAGGCGATCTTCTGGTTGCCGTCGACGAGGAGGAAGTCGGGCTGGGGGGAAAGGTCCTGCACGGCCCACAGCATGGCGGTGAGCGAGGCGCGCAGGATGTTGACCCGGTCGATCTCGATGGGGTCCACGATGCCGATGCCCACGGCCAGGGCGTGCCGGTAGATGTCCTCGTACAGTCTTTCCCGGACGGCAAGGGGCAGGACCTTGGAATCCTTGACGCCGCGGACCGGAAACTTTTCGGGCAAAATCACCGCCGCGGCGACTACCGGCCCTGCCAGGGGCCCCCGGCCCGCCTCGTCCAGCCCGGCGATGACCGAAAAGCCTTCTCTCCTGGCGCGCTTTTCCAGTGCCCACCGGCTCATGAACCCCCCTGATGGGTTGGAAGGAAGGGCTGTTTGTCCAGGGCTCCCGGGCATGAGAGCATGCCGCCGCGTCCGCCGCGGGAAAGCGGGGGCGGGTAGGAAAACACGGCCTGCGGCGGCACCGCCCGCAGCCGGCCCGGGCGTTTCCACGACGCTAGCCCGGATTATTCACGAAG
>JAFDHW010000001.1 GCA_019308705.1 Deltaproteobacteria bacterium | reverse complement strand
TTCCTCAAATAATCAGACTGTCTTTGGCGCAAGACCCAAAAAACAGCTCCAACGGATTGAAAATAAAGAAAAATTCGATCTCGGGCAAAATTGCTCATGAATAATCCGGGTTAACACAGGTTGTGGCCGGCGCTGAGCAGACGGGTGTAGCGCAGGGATTGGCGCTCGGGATGCTTCCGCCCGGGCGTTTTCTCCTGCCCCCGTGCCTGCTGGAAGCGTTTCAACTGCTCGCGGTAATAGGGAACCATGCCCGTGTCTCCGGCCTCCAGGGCCTTTTGCAGGGCCTCCTTCTCCACGTTCACGGCCTGGGTCACCATGCCGTTGGCGAACAGGGCTTCGGCCAGGGTGTCCAGGATGTGGGGCGCGGGCTTGATCCTGGCCGCGCGCTCGGCCAGGGAGAGCGCCCTTTGCGGGTCACGCAGCTCCGGGTCTTGGGCGGTCACCAAAATCCACGCCAGGTTGTTTGCCGCCTCGGCGTGGTCCGGGTCGATGGAAAGGGCCTTGGCGTAGGCGTCCATGGCTTCGGCCACCCGGGCGTCGTTTAAGAGGACGTCCCCCAGCTGGGCATAAAGTTCCGGATCTTCGGGCGATTCTTTCATCCTGGCGTGGATCTTCTCCTCGGCCAGGGAAAGCATCTTCTGGGAGAGCATCGGCGTGGTGGTGAGGTACACGGCCCCGAACACCATGACGCCCAGCAGGACGCCCATCGCGGCCAAGCTGCTTCTCACCTTGCGGTAGTGGGCCCGGATGGCCGACGGGTCCTCCATGCATTTTTCCAAAAACGCGATGCGCTGGCCTAGGCCGAAGTGGTGCCAGTTCTTCTCCGTAAGCGGCCGGCCGCTCATGGCGCCGATCTTTTTCAGCACGGAGATCAGCGGCCAGGGCTTTCCCGTGAGGTGGAACACGTAAAGGTCCGCCTCCCGCTCGAAGTTGCGCATGAAATACCCGAACAAAAACCGGAAATACAGCACGAACGCGGCGATGAGAAACAGGGCGGACACCGCGGAAAACGCCCCGGTCCCCTGGTCCAGTACGCCGGGGTGCTCCAGTTGGAGGTAAAAGCGCAGGTAGGGCAAAAGCTGGATCACCGCGGCAAGGAGCAGGAAGAAGCCCAGGAAGAAGGCCACGTACAGATAAAGGTGCCGCCGCTTTACGTGGCCGATCTCGTGGGCCAGCACGGCCTCCAGCTCGTCGGCATCCGCCACTTGCAGAAGCGACCTGGTCACCAGCACGTACCGGAACCCGGAGATAAGCCCCATGACGCCCGCGGTGACCATGTTGCCGCCGAAGATCGGCCACAGCAGGATGTTCTTGAACGAGATGCCCGCCCGGTTCAGGATCTGTTCCATGTTCCGGCGCTGGGGGCCGTCGGGCAGGGGCCTGCAGTTCCAGAACCTGGCCACCAGCGCGGGGGTGAAAATGGCCAGGGGAATCAAAAACGCCGCCAGAAAGGCCGCCTGGCCCCACAGGGTGCTCAAAAACCGCTGGAACGCGGGGATGGGCAGCAGCCACAGCAGGTCCAGGAGCGCAGAGATGCCCACCCAGGGGATCAGC
Organism: Deltaproteobacteria bacterium; assembly: GCA_019308705.1. GTDB lineage: Bacteria > Desulfobacterota > Desulfobacteria > Desulfobacterales > Desulfatibacillaceae > JAHJUF01. Next base: position 19,286 of record JAFDHW010000001.1, on the reverse strand, counting down.
AGGGGCAGGGACAGCTCCAGGTTGGAGCGCAAATACGTGCTCCTGCCCACGGGCATGGGGTTCAGCCGCTGGTAAGGGCCATGGGCGAAACGCCAGGCCAGGGCCAGGTGGACGAAGAACAGGCCGATGAACACCACCATGCCCAGGGTGGGGAAGGACTCCACCAGGGGCAGCCGCACCAACCAGGATTTGACGTCGAAAACGTAGAGATACACACCGGAAAGCGCGATGGCCGTGAACTGCTGCCAGCCCAGGGCGCGGTCCAAGGACTGGAAGGGATTGTCCTCCGCGCCCCGCACGATGCGGGCTTCCAGGGCCAGGGAGCTCAGGCGGCAGAAGCCCGCGTACGCGGCCAGGCACAGGAGGACGCCCCCAAGGGACCAGGAAAGGGGCAGGTCGGGCGTTGCGGCCTCGTAGGTGGTGTACAAAAGCAGCACCACCGCGATCTGGATGATGTTGAAGAACATGTCAGGCGTCTGCCGAAGCCCCTCTCTTGCGTTTTTTCGGCCGGAAATACCGGTCTTTTTCGCTGTAGATGCACCCGCAGTACTGCTGGCGGTACAGGCCCATGGCCTTGGACTGCTCGATGCCCTGTTTCCAGCCCTCGCGGAAATCACGGTAGATGAAAGGCACTCCGGTTTCGGCGGCCACGGCCTCGCCGGTCCGGGCGATGAGCTCGTGGTTCTGGAACCTGCTGTACAGAAGCGAGCTGGTGAACGCGTCAAATTTGCCCCGCCGGGCCACCATGGCCGCGCTCTTCAACCGCTGGTGGTAACAGAACCTGCACCGGTCCGCCTCCCGGAAAACCACCATGCGCAAAAACTCCTCGGGTTCATACCCCCCTGGAAACACAACCTTCAGGCCCGCCAGTTCGGAAAACTTCCTCACCGCCTCCTCCCGCTTTTCACACTCCGTGTACGGGTGGATGTTGTCGCGGAAGAAATAGCCCATGAGCTCGTGGCCTTCTTCCCGCAGCACTTCCACCGGATAGATGGAGCAGGGCGCGCAACACATGTGCAGGAGGATCTTCAACGGCGTTCTCCAAACAGGGCGGTGCCCACCCGGACCAGGGTGGCTCCTTCCTCCACGGCGAACTCATAATCATTGGTCATGCCCATGGAAAGCTCGGCCATGGAAACGCCGGGTATGGCGAGGGATTCGATTTCCCGGGCAAGCTTTGCCAGGGCCTGGAAATGGGGCCGGGAGTCCTCGGGATCATCGGAAAACGGCGGCATGGTCATGAGGCCGCGGATCCTCATGTTGGGAAGCCTTGCCGCCTCCCGGACAAGTTCCACGGCTCCCGCCGGGTCCACGCCCCACTTGGCGGCTTCGCCCGCCACGTTCACCTGCACCAGCACATCCTGGACCTTGCCTTCGATGTTGGCCCGCTTGTCCAGTTCCCGGGCCAGTTTCAGGGAGTCCACGGTGTGGATCAGGTGAAACATGCGCGCCGCGTACTTGGCCTTGTTGGTCTGCAGGTGCCCGGTGAAATGCCACTCGACGGGCAGGTCCGAAAGGACGTTGGTCTTTTCCCTGGCCTCCTGGATGAAGTTTTCGCCGAAGACGCGCACCCCGGCTTCAAAGGCGGCGCGCACGGCGTCCGGCCCCACGGTCTTGGAGATGCCCACCAGCCGCACGCTGTCCGGGCTGCGGCCTGCCCGTTCGGCGGCCGCCCGGATGCGGTCCAAGACCTCTTTCACGTTTCGCTGGATGGTATGGCCCATGTTACTTCCTGGCAAGCACGCCCTCGGCGATCAGGCGCTCCACTACCTCGCCCAGGGGAAGGCCCACCACGTTGGTGTAGGAGCCTTCCAGCCTCTTGACCATGAACGCGCCCGGCCCCTGGATGCCGTAGGCTCCGGCCTTGTCCATGGCCTTGCCCGTGGAAACGTACCATTCGATCTCGCCGGGGAAAAGCTTGCGGAAGGTCACCCTGGTGGTCACGGCCTCCGTGATGGTCCGGCCCCTTGCGAGGCACTGGAGGCAATAGCCGGTGATGACCCGGTGGGTCCTGCCGGAAAGCAGGGTGATCATGCGCTTCGCGTCGTCTTCGTCCAGGGGCTTGCCAAGAATGTCTTTGCCCAGCACCACCATGGTGTCCGCGCCCAGGACCCAGGATTCCGGGTGGTCCACGGCCACGGCGGCGGCCTTCCTGGCGGCGAGTTCCATGGCGGCCTGTTCCGGGTCCATGCCCGGTCCGGTTTCCTCGGAAGCCTTTGGCGCCAGCACGGAAAACGTGATGCCCGCCTGTTCCAGCAGGCGTTTTCTCCTGGGGGAGCCGGAGGCAAGGATGAGGGGCGCTTGCTGCATGGAGTCCTTTCGGGTTTTTGCCTGGACAGCTTCTATCAGAAGCCGCGGCAAGGGGCAAGGCGGGCGCTTGACGGGTCTTGCGCCGGGGATTACCTTGCCGTGACCCGCGCCTTTGGTTGACGCTTTTTCCGCCCCTTGGCAATATAAATTCTTTTGGACTGCGGCCCCTTGCCCGCGCCGCGGGTGAATGCGAAACAGATGGGATGACAAATGGACGGGATAAAGCGCCACATCCGCCGTTCCTTCTGGTGGATCCTCCTTTGGATGACCCTTTTCGGGGCCGGGTTCTACGCGGCCCTGGTCTGGCTGAACACCCATGCCCTGGGCCGGATCGAGGCCTTTTTGGCCACCAGGGAACCAGCCCCGGTGCAATTTCTGGCGGAACTGGCCGCGTTTCTGCGCCAGTTCCAGGTCTGGGCGACCGCGGCCATACCCGTGGGCATCGTGCTGGTTACGGTGCTGTTGTGGCTCACCCTGCGTGGCGGCGCGAAGAAGGCCGCCATACCCGCCGGTCCCACGAAAAAGGCCGCCGCCAGGGAAAGGGAACAGCCCGCGGACAAGGAACTGGCGGCCCGCATGGAGCGCGAGCGGGCCATCGAGGATGAGCGCAAAAGCTTGCTTTTGCTTGCCATGTTCCAGCGCGAGGGCCGGCTCATGGACTTTTTCGCCGAGGATCTGTCCCGGTACGAGGACGAGCAGATCGGCGCGGCGGTGCGCGGCGTGCAGGATGCCTGCGCCCGGCTGGTGGACAAGCACGTGAAGCCCAGGCCCATCATGGACGCGGAAGAGGGCGAGACCGTCACCGTTCCCGCGGGGTTCGATCCCTCGGCCGTGAAGCTCACCGGCCGTGTTTCCGGCGAGCCTCCCTTCAAGGGCATCCTGCGCCACCGCGGCTGGATGGCCGGCAGGGTGGACTTGCCCTCGGTTTCCGCGGCCGGGGACCCGCGCATCATCGCTCCGGCGGAAGTGGAGATCGTCTGACCACGCACCTTTCCAGCCCGCAAAGAGGCAACCTTGGCTGAACCTCGATACGTGGTTGGCATAGACCTGGGCACCACCAACAGCGTGGTGGCCTACACCGATGCCCGCGTGGAGCCCGGAACCCAGCCGGACATCCGCGTTTTCGCCATCCCCCAGCTGGTGGCCCCGGGGTCGGTGAGCGCCGAGCCCGCCCTGCCTTCCTTTGTGCTGTTGCCCGGCCCGCATGACGTAGCCGGGGGCGGGCTGGACCTGCCCTGGAAGACCGGTGCGGACCGGGCCGTGGGCGCGTTCGCCCGGGACCGGGGCGCGGAGCTTCCCCACCGGGCCGTTTCCTCGGCCAAGTCCTGGCTGGCAAACTCCCGGGTGGACCGCAGGGACAAGATTCTGCCCTGGAACGCGGAGGAGCCTCCCCAGGGCAAGCTCTCCCCCGTGGAGGCCTCGGCCGAGGTGCTCGAACACATCCGGGCCGCCTGGAACCACGAGATGGGGCCCGGGGCGCGCCTGGAAGACCAGGAGATTCTCCTCACCGTGCCCGCGTCCTTTGACGCGCTGTCCCGGGAGCTTACCGTGGAGGCGGCCCGCATGGCCGGGCTTCCCAACGTCACGCTTTTGGAGGAGCCCCAGGCCGCGTTTTACGCCTGGATCTGGCAGTCCCGGGACCGGTGGCGGAAAGAGGTGCACACCGGCGACCTGGTTTTGGTGTGCGACCTGGGGGGCGGCACCTGCGACTTTTCCCTCATCCGGGTGGGCGAACAGGACGGCGACCTTTCCCTGGAGCGGGTGGCCGTGGGCGACCACCTGCTGGTGGGCGGGGACAACATGGACCTTTCCCTGGCCCACTCCGTGGCGCACAAGCTCTCCACCGAGGGCAGGAAGCTGGACGCCTGGCAGATGCGCGGCCTGTGGCAGGCCTGCCGAACGGCCAAGGAGAAGCTTTTGGCCGAAGATCCGCCCGAGACCTGGCCCGTGGCTGTGTTAGGCAGGGGCGGGGGGCTGATCGCGGGCACCGTCAAGACCGAACTTTTAGCGGAAGAAATTCAGGAGCAGCTCACCGACGCGTTTTTTCCCTACTGCCGCCGGGAGGACAAGCCCGGACACGGCCACCGCCTGGGCATGATGGAACTCGGCCTGGTGTACGAGTCCGACCCGGCCATCACCCGCCACGCGGGCGCGTTTTTGACCCGCGCCAACGCCGGTTTCCCTTCGGCCGTACTGTTCAACGGCGGGGTGATGAAGGCCGCGGCCTTGAGAAAACGCATGATCGCGGTGCTCAACTCCTGGAAGCAGGAGGGCGACGTGCGCGAGCTTGCCGGGGCCCAGTACGACCAGGCCGTGGCCATAGGCGCGGCTTTTTACGGCCTGGCCCGCCGCGGGCTCGCCGTGCGCATCCAAAGCGGCCTGAACCGCACCTACTACATCGGCGTGGAAGCGGCCATGCCCGCGGTGCCGGGCATGCCCGCGCCCGTGCGGGCGCTTTGCGTAGCCCCTTTTGGCATGGAGGAGGGCGCCACCCTGTCCCTTCCCCAGGCCAAGTTCGGGCTTTTGACGGGCGAGCCGGTGCGGTTCGAGCTGTTGGCTTCCACCAAGCGCCGGGACGATGCACCGGGCTCCATGGTGGACGAGTGGGAGGACGAGATTTCGCCGGTTTCCATCATGGAGACCGAGCTTTCCGGAGAACCCGGACAGGTGGTGCCCGTGACCCTGGAAGTCAAGGTCACCGAGGTGGGAACCATGGAGATCTGGTGCGTGTCCGAACAGGCGGACGAACGCTGGAAACTGGAGTTCTCGGTCCGGGAGAGGGAATAAGACGTGGAGTTTCGCGACCGACGATACATCATCGGCATCGACCTTGGCACCACCAACTGCGCGCTGTCCTTCGTGGACATGGAAAAGGGTGACAATCCGCCGAAAATACGGTCCTTTTCCATCCCCCAGCTGGTTGCCGCCGGCGAGGTAGGCAGGACCAAGGTGCTGCCTTCGTTCTTGTACCTGCCGGGAAAGTACGACGTGAACCGGGCCGAGTTGGCCCTGCCGTGGGAGCCGGAGCCCGAGAACGTGGTGGGCGCCTTCGCCCGGGAGCAGGGCGCGGGCGTTCCCGGCCGGCTGGTGGCTTCGGCCAAGTCCTGGCTGTGCCACTCGCAGGTGGACCGCACCGCCCCCATCCTGCCCTGGGCCGCGGATCCGGGCGTGGAAAAGCTGAGTCCCGTGGAGGCCACGGCCGCGTACCTGGCGCATCTGCGCGCGGCGTGGAACCACTCCGTGGGCGGGGACGACGACCTTTTCCTGGAAAACCAGAACGTGGTCGTCACCGTGCCCGCGTCCTTTGACCAGGTGGCGCGGGACTTCACCGTGGAGGCGGCCCGCATGGCGGGCATCCCGGAGATCACGCTTCTGGAGGAGCCCTTGGCCGCATTCTACTCCTGGCTCATGTTCCACGAAAAGAACTGGCAGCAGCACGTGTCCCCGGGCGAGCTCATCCTGGCCGTGGACGTGGGCGGCGGCACATCGGACTTCACCCTCATCACCCTGCGTGAGGTGGACGGCCATCCACGGTTTGAGCGCATCGCCGTGGGCGACCACCTGATTTTGGGCGGGGACAACATGGACCTGGCCCTGGCCCGGGCCACGGAAGCCAAAATGAAAAAGGGCCGGTCCTCGTCCCTTTCCGCCGACCGGTGGCAGGCGCTCACCCACCAGTGCCGCATGGCCAAGGAGGCCATCCTCTCGGGCGGGGAGGACTCCCGCAAGGTGACCCTGCTCGGCGGCGGGGGAAAGCTCATCGCGGGCACCCTGTCCGCTTCCCTGGACAGGGAAACCGTGGAAAAGGTCATCTTGGACGGCTTCTTCGCCCTGGTGGACCCATCCTCGCCCGGGCCGTCTATGGCCAAGGCGGGCATGTCGGAGTTCGGTCTGCCCTATGAGGCCGACGCGGTGGTGAACCGTCACGTGTGCCGGTTTTTGGAGCGCCACGCGGGCGACGTGAAGCAGTTCACCGGCAAGGATCGCGCCTATCCGGACCTGGTGCTGTTCAACGGCGGCGCGTTAAAGCCCGCCAAGGTGCAGGACCGCATCCGCGAGGGCATCAGGCACTGGTTTTCCGCGGGTGAAAAGCCCCGGGTGCTGAAGAACCCGGACCTGGACCTTGCGGTTTCCCGTGGCGCGGCCTATTACGGGCTGGTGAAGGCTGGCATCGGCGTGCGCGTGGGTTCGGGCAGCGCCAGGGGATACTACCTGGCCCTGGGCTCCGAGCAGGGCAAGACCCCCCAAAAGGCCATATGCCTCATGGAACGCGGCGTGGAAGAGGGCACGGAGATTCCGCTTGCGGGCCACGACTTCACGGTCCTGGCCAACCAACCCGTGTCCTTCGCCGTGTATTCCTCCTCATTCCGCTCCGGCGACAAGGCGGGCGACATCGTAACCATCGACGACACCCTGACGCTTCTGCCGCCCATCCGCACGGTGATCCGGTTCGGCAAAAAGGCCCGGCGGACGGCCATTCCCGTGCGCGTGAAGGCGCATTATACCGAGCTCGGCGCCCTGGCGTTGTGGTGCCAGTCCAGGAACACGGACCACCAGTGGCGGCTGAACTTCCAGGTGCGCGGCGCCGACCAGGCCCTGGCTGTGGCCGACGATCAGGTGTTCGAGGAGGAAGAGGTCCACGCGGCCCTTGCCCTGGTGCGGGAAGTGTACGGCAAAAATGGCTCGCTGCCGCCGGAAAAGCTGGTCAAGGCCCTGGTCGGCGCCCTTTCCAGGCCCAAGGAGAAGTGGCCCCTGGGGTTCATCCGCAGGCTGTGTGACGAACTGCTCAAGCACGTGGACGACCGGGCCAAAAGTGCCCAGCACGAGGCCCGGTGGCTGAACCTGACGGGCTTCTGCCTGCGCCCGGGGTTCGGCGAAGCCATCGACGAGCACAGGGTGCGCACGGTGTGGCCCTTGTTCCAGAAAGGCCCGGCGTTCGGCAAGGACGCCCAGGTGCGGCTGGAGTGGTGGGTGCTGTGGCGCAGGATCGCTGGAGGGCTTTCCGCCGGGCACCAGCGCCAGGTGTTCCAGGAGCTTTCTCCCATGCTCCGCCCCAAAAAGAACGCCTTCAAAAAGATCCCGGCCCAGGAGTTGCTGGAGATGTGGATGCTTTTGGCCAACCTGGAGCGCATCTCCGCCAAGGACAAGGCGGCCATGGGCAGCCATCTGCTCGGCGGGATCAACCCCAAGAAGGCCAAGCCCCAGCTTTTGTGGGCCCTTTCCCGCCTGGGCGCGCGCACGCTGCTCTACGGCCCCCAGGACCGGGTGATTCCCGCGGCGGAAGCAGAAAAGTGGGTGCGCCGCCTCATGGAAATGGAGTGGAAAATGCCCAGGCCCGCGGCCCAGGCCGTGGCCCAGATGGCCCGGCTCACCAGTGACCGCAAGCGGGATCTTTCTCCCGAGGCGCGAAAGACCGCGGCCGCGTGGCTGGCCGCCGTGGAGGCGGGTGAGGACCTGGTGCGCATGGTCAACGAGGTGGTGACCGTGGACCGGCAGGAGGAGGACGCCATGTTCGGCGAATCCCTGCCTGCCGGCATATTGCTTCACGGATAGGACGGCACACAACCAACGACGGGAGGCCTTCGTGCGAATCGGCCACGGGTACGACGTGCACCGCCTGGAACCGGGCGGAAAGCTTATCCTCGGCGGGGTGGAGATCCCCCACACCCACGGGCTCGCCGGGCACTCGGACGCGGACGTGCTTCTGCACGCGGTGTGCGACGCGCTTCTGGGAGCCGCGGGCCTGGGGGACATCGGCGAGCATTTTCCGGACACGGACGAGCAGTACCGGGGCGTCTCCAGCATGAAGCTTTTGGAAAAAACCACCGCCCTCCTGGAAAAACAGGGTTTTGCCGTGGTAAACGTGGACGCCACCCTGGTGGCGGAAAAGCCGAAGATTTCACCGCACAAGGACGCCATGCGCGCGAACATCGCCAGGGTGCTGGGCGTGGACCCCGGGGTGGTGAACGTGAAAGCTACCACCACCGAGGGCTTGGGCATTGCCGGAAGGGGGGAGGGCATGGCCGCCCTGTGCACGGCGCTCATCCATCGCCCCGGGCCGGGGCGCGCAAAATCTTCTGAGGCAGGATAACCCATGCAGATCTACAACACCCTCACCCGCCGGAAAGAAACCTTCACCCCGGCCGAGCCAGGAAAGGTTCGCATGTACGTGTGCGGCCCCACGGTGTACGACGCGGCCCACATGGGCCACGCCAGAAGCGCCGTGGTGTTCGACGTGGTCTACCGCCATCTGATGTCCAAGGGCTTTCAGGTCACCTACGTGCGCAACTTCACGGACGTGGACGACAAGATCATCCGGCGGGCGAGGGACCTGGGCCGGGACTACTCGGAGATCGCCGGGCGCTACATACGCGAGTTCCACGAGGACATGGACGCCTTGGGCGTGCTAAGGCCCACCCATGAGCCCAGGGCCACGGAGCACATAGGGGACATCATCGAGCTCATCAAGGTCTTGGTGGACAAGGGAAACGCCTACGTGGCCGGCGGGGACGTGTATTTCCGGGTCCGCGCCTTCCCGGACTATGGCAAGCTTTCCGGCCGCAACCTGGAGGACATGGAGGCAGGGGCCCGGGTGGAGGTGGACGAGAAAAAACAAGACCCGTTCGACTTCGCCCTGTGGAAGGCTTCCAAGCCGGACGAGCCCAAGTGGGACAGCCCCTGGGGACCGGGCCGTCCGGGCTGGCACATCGAATGCTCGGCCATGGGCCGCGCGCACCTGGGCGAGACCTTCGACATCCACGGCGGCGGCAAGGATCTCATCTTCCCCCACCACGAAAACGAGATCGCGCAATCCGAGGCCGCCTTTGGCCGGCCCTTTGCCCGGTTCTGGATCCACAACGGGTTCGTGAACATCGACCAGGAAAAGATGTCCAAGAGCCTGGGCAACTTCCGCACCGTGCGCGAGGTCCTGGCAGGGCACCATCCCGAGGCGATCCGCATGTTTCTGCTCTCCAAGCACTACCGAAGCCCGGTGGACTTTTCCGCGGACGCCATGTCCGAGGCCTCCGGCGCGCTGGAGCGGGTCTATTCGTGCCTTTTGCGCATCCGGGAGTCCGTGGACGTGGAGGTGCCCGCAGGCCGGGACGCCGGCGACTTCCAGGACCGCTTCATCCAGGCCATGGACGACGACTTCAACACCGCCGGGGCCCTGGGCGTGGTGTTCGAGGCCGTGCGTCACGCCAACCGCCTCCTGGACCAGGACCCGGCGGCCCATGCCGCCGAACTGGCCTCCATCCATGCCCTCATCCGCCGAGCGGGCGGCGAGCTCGGCATGTTCACCCTGCCCCCGGCCGATTTCTTTCACGCCGCCAAAAAGGCCGCGGGCCTGGACCCGGAGGAAATCGAACGGCTCATCCAAAAGCGCAACGCCGCCCGCAAGGCCAAGGACTTCGCCACCGCGGACGCCATCCGGGACCAGCTAAAGGAACAAGGCGTCATCCTGGAGGACGCCCCTGGAAAAACCACGTGGAAGCCGGCCTGATCCCGTCCTTTTCGCTTTTGCCTGCTCCCCTCCGCAGCGCGCGATTCTCCGGGGCGCAAGCCAACGTTTGGGAAACAAGGCATAGATGTCCGGCTTTAACCTGATCTCCGAGTTTACGCCCACCGGCGACCAGCCTCAGGCCATCGAGAGGCTGGTGGAGTTTATCCGGCAGGGCAGCCCCCACCAGGTGCTTCTGGGCGTCACCGGCTCCGGCAAGACGTTTACCATGGCCCACGTCATCGCCAGGCTGGGCAGGCCGTCCCTGGTCATCGCGCCCAACAAGACCCTGGCCGCCCAGCTCTACAACGAGTTTTCCCGGCTTTTCCCGGAAAACGCGGTGGAATACTTCGTCTCCTACTACGACTACTACCAGCCCGAAGCCTACGTGCCCGCGTCGGACACCTACATCGAGAAGGACTCGTCCATCAACGAGATGATCGACAAGCTCCGGCATTCGGCCACCCGGTCCGTGCTCACCCGGCGGGACGTCATCGTGGTGGCCTCGGTGTCCTGCATCTTCGGCCTGGGCGCGCCCGAAGACTACGTGGCCATGCGCCTGGAGCTCGAAGCCGGCATGGAGTATGGCCGCGAGAAGATGCTCCGGGACCTGGTTTCCATGCAGTACGAGAGAAACGACGTGGACTTTCACCGTGGCGTGTTCCGGGTGCGCGGCGACAGGGTGGAGATCTTTCCAGCCTACGAGGAGGACCAGGCCGTCCGCGTCGAGTTCTTTGGGGACGAGATCGAGAGCATCGCCGAGATCGACCCGTTGAGGGGCACGGTCACGCGCAAGCTCTCCCGGGTCTTCGTGTACCCGGCCAGCCACTACGTCACCTCCCGCCGCACGCTCCAGGCCGCCATGGAGGCCATCCGGGAGGAGCTGAAGGACCGGGTGAACTTCTTCCGGGACAACCACAAGCTCGTCGAGGCCCAGCGCATCGAGGAGCGCACCTTGTTCGACCTGGAAATGATGCAGGAACTCGGCTACTGCACAGGCATCGAGAACTACGCCCGGCACCTCACGGGCAGGAAGGAGGGCGAGCCGCCCCCCTGCCTCATCGACTACTTTCCCGATGACATGCTCCTTTTCCTGGACGAGTCCCACATCACCGTGCCCCAGCTCCGCGGCATGTTCCGGGGGGACCGGTCGCGCAAGGAAACCCTGGTGCAGTACGGGTTCCGCCTGCCCTCGGCCCTGGACAACCGGCCCTTGCGGTTCGAGGAGTTCGAGGAAAAAATCAACCAGACCGTGTACGTGTCCGCCACGCCCGGGGACTGGGAAATGGACATGGCCAAAGGCCGGGTGGTGGAACAGATCGTGCGGCCCACGGGGCTCATGGACCCGGCCGTGGAGGTGCGGCCAGCCGCCAACCAGGTGGACGACCTCCTGGAGGAAATAAGGAAGCGCGAGGACGCGGGCGAGCGCGTGCTGGTCACCACGCTCACCAAGCGCATGGCCGAGGACCTCACGGAATACTACGCCGGCCTGGGCGTGGCCGTGCGCTATCTGCACTCGGACATCACCACCATGGACCGCATGGAGATCATCCGGGAGCTTAGGCTTGGCAACTTCGACGTCCTGGTGGGCATAAACCTCCTGCGGGAAGGCCTGGACATCCCGGAGGTCTCCTTGGTGGCCATCTTAGACGCGGACAAGGAAGGGTTTTTGCGCTCCGAGCGGTCCCTGATCCAGACCTTCGGCCGGGCGGCCCGGAACGTCCACGGTACGGTGATCCTCTACGCGGACACCGTTACCGAGAGCATGAAAAGGGCCATGGACGAGACCATGCGCCGCCGGGCGGTGCAGGAGCGTTACAACGAGGAGCACGGCATCACCCCGGCCACCATCCAGAAGGAGATCCGGGCCGTGTTCGACTCCGTGTTCGAGGCGGACTACGTCACCGTGCCCGTCGCCGAGGAGACCTCCCGGTACGCGGGCAGAGACGAGCTGGAAAAGCTCATCGCCTCCCTGGAAAAGGAGATGCGCGAGGCGGCCCGGGAGCTTTCCTTTGAAAAGGCCGCCCGCCTGCGCGACGAGATCGCCGGACTGCGCCAGGACCTGGCGGAGATGTTCTGATCCTCATGCACGTGCCCGAAAACATCCAGCAAAGGCTTTCCCGCACCTCCCAGGGGCCGGGCGTGTACCTCATGAAGGACGAGCACGGCCGCATCCTGTACGTGGGCAAGGCCGCCAACCTGAAAAAACGGGTGTCCTCCTATTTCAAGCCCGGGCACAAGGACCCCAAGACCCGCATCCTGGTGGGCAAAATCGCGGATTTCTCCACCATCCTTACCACCACGGAGCACGAGGCTCTGGTGCTCGAGTCCAACCTCATCAAGAAGCACAGGCCCCGCTACAACGTGGTGTTGAAGGACGGCAAGCGCTATCCTTCCCTGCGGGTGGACCTGCGCCAGGACTACCCGGCCCTGGAAGTGGTGCGGAAGGTCAAGAAGGACGGGGCCCGCTACTTCGGCCCGTTCACTTCCGTGGGGGCTGCCCGCGAAACACTGAAGATCATCCAGAAAACCTTCAAGGTGCGGCGCTGCGGGCATGCCCAGCCGCCCAAGCGGGAGCGGCCCTGCATCCAGTTCCAGATGGGCCATTGCATGGGCCCATGCGCTCTTCCCGTGGACACGGGCGCGTACCATGAGATGATCGCCGAGGTGATCCAGTTCCTCCAGGGCCGCGCGCCCGCGCTCATCCGCAAGTACCAGGAAAAGATGAACCTGGCCGCCCAGCGGGAGGAGTACGAAAAGGCGGCCGAATACCGCGACAAGATGTTCGCCATGAAGCGGACCGTGGAAAAGCAGGTGGCCGTGACCACGGACTTCGGCGAGCGGGACGTGGTGGCCCTGGAGGCCCGGCCCGAGGGCTCGGCCGTCACCGTGTTCCACGTGAGGGGCGGGCTTCTGGTGGGTTCGGAGAACCATCCCTTCCTGGAGGCCGTGTCCTCCGAGCGCTCCATGCTCCAGGACTTTTTGCTCCAGTACTTTGCCGGGGACGCGTTCGTGCCGCAGGAGGTGCTCTTGTCCGAGCCCGTGCCCGATCCCCGGTTCGTGGAGCACGCCCTGGGCGAGGCCAGGGGAGGGCGGGTCCACGTGCACGTGCCCAAGCGGGGGGAAAAGGCCAGGCTCGTGGACATGGCCCGGCAGAACGCGGCCGACTGCCTGGACCGCAGGCTTTCCGGCGACGAGTTTTCCCGGGAGGTCAGGAACAAGCTGGCCAGGCGGCTGCGGCTGCCAGGCCCGCCCTCGCGGGTGGAGTGCTTTGACGTGTCCCACACCCGGGGGGCGCACACCGTGGCCGGCCGGGTGGTGTTCATGGACGGCGAGCCGGAAAAGGGCGACTGGCGGCGCTACAACATCCGGGGCGTGGAACCGGGCGACGACTACGGGACCATGCGCCAGGCCCTGTTGCGGCGCTTTTCCCCGGAAAAGGACACTCGGCCCTGGCCGGACCTCCTCTTGGTGGACGGCGGCAAGGGCCAGCTTTCCATGGCGGTGTCCGTGCTCGAGGAGCTTGGCATCGCGGACCAGGTTCCCGTGGCGGGCATCGCCAAGCCCGACAAGTCGAGAAAGGAGACCGAGGACAAGGTTTTCCTTCCCGGCCAGGCCAACCCTGTTGCGTTCGGCCGGGACCAGGCCGCGCTGTTGTTCCTTTGCCGCGTCCGGGACGAGGCCCACCGGTTCGCCGTGGCGTTGCACAGAAAGCAGCGGGGAAAGGCCGCCTCCGCCAGTGTGCTGGACGCCGTGCCCGGGGTGGGCGAAAAACGCAAGAAAGCCCTTCTGCGCCATTTCCGGAGCGTAAAAAACCTCCGCGAAGCCTCGGTGGAGGACATCGCGGAGGTAAAGGGTCTAACGCGCCCGGTGGCGGAAAAGATCCACCAGGCCCTGAATTCGGCGTCGGGGTAGCCCTTTCTACAGGTCCAGGGCCGCCAAGGCGTCCACCAGGCCCCGCACCGCGTCCGCGGATTTTTGCAGGGCCGCAGCCTCGGCGTCTTCCAAATCGATCTCCAGGATCTGCTCTATCCCGCCGGACCCCAGCTTCACGGGCACGCCGATGAAAAGGTCCCGGATGCCGTATTCCCCTTCCAGAAGCGCCGCGCAGGGCAGAATCTTCTTCTTGTCCCGGATGATGGATTCCGCCATTTCCACGGCCGCGGACGCCGGGGCGTAGAACGCGCTGCCGGTCTTCAACAGGCTCACGATCTCCGCGCCGCCGTTACGCGTGCGGTCCACCAGGGCCTCGATGCGGTCGGCCGGCAGAAGCTTGGTGATGGGAATGCCCGCCACGGTGGAGAACCGGGGCAGAGGCACCATGGTGTCCCCGTGGCCGCCCAGGACGAAGGCGTGGACGTTCTCCACGGAAACGTCCAGTTCCATGGCGATGAACGCCCGGAACCGGGCCGAGTCCAGCACCCCGGCCATGCCCATGACCCGGTTCTTGGGAAAGCCCGTCACCTGGTAGGCCACGTGGCACATGGCGTCCAGGGGGTTGCTCACCACGATGATGCACGCATCCGGGCTGTACCTGGCCGCCTCGGCAGCCACCTTGGCCATGATGCCCGCGTTGGTCTTCAAAAGATCGTCGCGGCTCATGCCGGGCTTGCGCGGGATACCCGCGGTGATGATCACCACATCCGAGCCCGCGGTGTCCTCGTAGGAGTCGGTGCCCAGAACGCGCGCGTCGTGCTTCTCGATGGGCGCGGCCTCGGTGAGGTCCAGGCCCTTGCCCTGGGGCAGGCCCTCCACCACGTCCACCAGCACCACGTCGGCCAGCTGCTTTTCCGCGATGCGCTGGGCCGCGGTGGCGCCCACGTTGCCCGCGCCGATGACCGTAACCTTTTTGTCCATGTGTTCCTCCTGCGTGGAGTTTTGTACCGGCAAAAGCTAGGAACACAGCGCGGCGGTGATGTCAAGCGGAGGCGCGCCGGCGCCCGGATTTTGGGCCTGCCGTCGGTGGGGTATTGACAACCTGCCGGCCCTCTACGTACTAATGACGCTTTGTTCCGCTTTCCGGGGGAGAGATGGTCACGATCGGCGTGATTTCCGACACCCACTTGTACCGGCCCAGCAAGGAGCTTTCCCGGCTGGTCACGGACGGGCCGTTTTCGGGCGTGGACATGGTGTTCCACTCCGGCGACATCGTGAAGCTTTCCGTGTTGGACGCCCTGGCGCCCAAGGAGGTGGTGGCCGTGGCCGGGAACATGGACGACCACGACGTGGCCGTAAACCTGCCGGACAAGCGCATCGTGGAGGTGGAGGGGTTCTTGATCGGCATCACCCACGGCAGGGGCCCCCGCGAGGGCCTGGAGGCACGGGTGGCCGCCATATTCACCGGTGTTTCCGCCATCTGCTACGGCCACTCCCACACCCCGGCCAACCACGTGAAAAACGGGGTGCTCCTGTTCAATCCCGGGTCCTTTTCCTCGGGCACGGTGGGCATCCTCACGGTGGACAAAAAGATTTCCGGGGAAATCATCCAACTGTAAGAGAGAGGGTATCCAATGAGCCAGCCGGTATTCCAGACCAGCCTGGAAGGACTGCCCGACCCCAAACGGGGCAAGGTCCGCGACATCTACGACCTGGGAGACAAGCTTCTCATGGTGGCCACGGACCGACTGTCCGCGTTCGACGTGATCATGCCCGACCCGGTGCCGGACAAGGGCAGGGTGCTCACCCGGATATCCCTGTTCTGGTTCGACGTCATGGCGGACCTGGTGGACAACCACGTGATCACCGCCGACGTGGACGAGTTTCCCCCCGAGTGCCGCCCGCACAAGGACGTGCTTGCCGGCCGCTCCATGCTGGTGAAGAAGGTCGCCCCCATGCCCGTGGAGTGCGTGGTGCGGGGATACATTTCCGGTTCCGGCTGGAAGTCCTACCAGAAGGACCAGACCGTGTGCGGCATCAAGCTGCCGGCGGGGCTGAAGCACTCCGACAAGCTTCCCACGCCCTGCTACACCCCGTCCACCAAGGCCGAGGTCGGGCTGCACGACGAGAACATCACCTTTGAGGAGACGGTGAAGCTGGTGGGCGAGGACAAGGCCGCGGCCCTGCGCGAGCTTTCCTTGGCCATCTACGAAAAGGGAGCGGCCCTGGCCGACGAACGCGGCATCATCATCGCGGACACCAAGTTCGAGTTCGGCCTGGATGGGGACAAGATCATCCTCATCGACGAGATCCTCACCCCGGACTCCTCCCGGTTCTGGCCCAAGGAATCCTACGAGCCGGGCAAGATCCAGGACAGCTTTGACAAGCAGTACGTGCGGGACTACCTGGAAAGCCTGGACTGGGACAAGACCCCCCCGGCGCCGCACCTTCCGCCAGAAGTTATTGAAAAGACAAGAGAAAAGTATCTCCAGGCCTTGAGCCTTCTCACAGGAGGCACCGCTGGCTGATTTCCGGGAAGTATGCCTTGGGCAGGTGGACCTTGCCGACGGCGCGTTCCGCCTGTCCGAAACCCCGCCCGCCGAGGCGCTGGTGTCGTCCGTCCGTCTGCTGGGGCTGTTGTCCCCGCCCCTTTTACGGGAGAGGGAGGATAGCCGGTTTCAGATTCTGGACGGGTTCAAGCGGGTGGAGGCCTGCCGCCTGGCGGATATGGAGTCCATCCCGGCCCTGATCCTGGACAAGGATGCCTCCCCGGACTTCTGCGCCATGGCCGCCGTGGCCGCGAACGCTTCCTCCCGGCCGCTGACCCTGCTGGAAACCTCCCGGGCCATCCGCCTTCTGGCCCCGGACAAGCCCTGGGAAGAGCGCAGGGAGGTGATCCGCCGGGTTCTGGGCCTTGAGGGCGGAGAAGGCTATGTCCAGGACATAGAGAGCCTTTCCCGGCTGCCGGAAACCGTGCAGAAAGCCGTGGAGGCGGACGCCGTGGCCCTGCCCGTGGCCCTGCGCTTGCGGGACATGGAGGACAAGGACGCCGAAGCCGTGGCCCGGCTGTTTCTCCGGCTCCCCCAAAGCCTGTCCCGCCAGCGGCAGGTGGTGGACCTGGTGGCGCAGATCGGCCAGCGGGAGGGCCTTTCCCCCGCCCAGGTGCTGGAGGACCCGGACATCCGCCGTGCCATGGAGGAGGAAGGCGACAGGAACGCCGCCGGGGCCAAGGTGCGAAGCATTCTGTACCGCCGGCGCTACCCGGTCATGGCCGAGGAAACGGAAAAACGGAAACAGACCCTTTCCGAGCTGTGCCTTCCCCCGCGGATCACCTGGCACCCGCCGCCGCATTTCGAGGGGCTGACCCACAGCCTGCGCATGGATTTCGATTCCGCGGACGAGCTTTCAAACCACCTGGACCGGCTGCGCCGGCTTCTGGACCACCCGGCCCTGAAGAAGCTCCTGCCGTAAAGCCCATGAAACCCGCCATTGACAAGCTGTTTATTCTTGAGAAGGTGCGGGATTCCGCCCTGACAGCAAAGGTGCGCGCGGCCTTGAAGGGCGTGCCCGCCAGGGAAATCTCCTCTCCGGAGGCGGCGTACCAGGAGGTGCTGACAAAGCCGGACCCTGTTGCCGCGGGCAAAAAGGTGCTCCTGATCACGGAGAACCAGGGCCGGTTCATCAAACCCTGCCCGGGCACGAAGCACTATACCTGCTGCGGGTACCACATCCTTCACGTGGGCTCGTACTGCCCCATGGACTGCACCTATTGCGTGCTCCAGACCTACTTCCATCCCCCCCTCCTCCAGCTTTTTGCCAACCAGGACGCCTTGTTCACAGAGCTCGAGGGCCTTTCCACCGCCTGGCCGAGGGTGCGGCGGCTGGGCACGGGCGAGTTCACGGACAGCCTGGTGTGGGAGCCCCTCTGGGACCTGACCCCCCGCTTGGTGGAATGGTTCGGGAACCAGGACCGGGCCGTGCTGGAGCTGAAAACCAAGACCGTGAACATCAGCGGGTTGAAGGGGCTTGCCCATGGGGGCAAAACCATCCTGTCCTGGTCCGTGAACACGCCCAGGATCATCCGGGAGCACGAGAAGGGGGCAGCGCCCCTGGCGGCCAGGCTCTCCGCCGCGGCCGCCTGCGCGGAGGCGGGCTACGCCCTGGCGTTCCACTTCGACCCCCTGGTGCCCTACGAGGCCGCGGAACAGGAATACCGGAAGGTGGTGCGGCAAATCTTTGCCGCCGTGGACCCGGACCGGGTGGCCTGGATCAGCCTGGGCACCCTTCGCTACCCGCCGTCCCTGGGCGAGGTCATGGAAAGACGGCGTCCGGGGCTCACCCTGGGCGAGATGATCCCGGGCCTGGATAACAAAATGCGGGCGTTCAAGCCCATCCGCATGGCCCTTTCCCGGGCCGTGGCGCAGGAGATCCGCACCCTGGCCCCGGGGGTGTGCGCCTATTTCTGCATGGAGGACAGGCAGGTGTGGGAAAAATGCATGGGGTTCTGGCCCGGGGAGGAGGGGCTTTCCCGGCTTTTGGACAAGAGTGCGGCCAGGGTCTGCGGGATCAGGATTTCATAAAAAAAGGTCCGTCCCGAAGGGCGGACCGGCGCGTCCATTCCAGGATCCGGGACTATGCCCGGCCCATGGGTTCCATGTAGCGCAGCCGCTCCAGGTCGTCGTCCTTGGACGTTTTCTCCGGGCCGGCCATTCTCCGGCCCCGGCCCATCTCCACCAGGCAGGCGATCTTGGAGATGATCAGCCCCCGGATGAGGAAATCCACGGCGAATTCCTGGCTCCTGTTGAGATTGCGGAAATCGAGCTTTTCCAGCACCCGCTTCATGGCCGGAACCACGGCCTTGTAGATACTTTGCTGCTCTTCGGAAAGCTCGCCATCCTTGCGCGCGCCCCACACTGCCGGAACGATGTAGCCCGGGGGCTGGTTCAGCAGCAGTTCCTGGTGGGCGGAAAAGGTTTCCGCCACGAGCCGGTCGATGTCCTGGCCTATGACCTTGGCTATCTCGGTCAGTTCGCTTTGGTCCTGTCCACGGAATCTCTTCCACCAGCGGAAAATGCTCATGGAACCCCCGTTGCGCGCACGCAGGCTTTTTTGGTGTTTGACCCTTGAAAAGAAGGAAGGTTCTACGATTTGGTTTTTAGCACAGGTGCGCGGACCGATCAAAGGCCACATTTGTTTTTTTGCAAAAAAACCGCCGGGCATGCGCCGGGGATCACAAGTCTTGCAGGGTTTGATGTTGCGTTGGCCGGAGCCGGAAGGTAGGATTCGCCATGGAGGGCCGTAATCCGCTGCCGGAAGCCGTTGCCCGTCCGGGAAAGCGCCGGGAAAGAATGCCCATGGAGGAAAAATTCGAGCAGTCGCTCTCTTTCACGCGCGTGAAGGTGCAACGAAAGCTTGGCTTTTACAAACACCTTTTCGTGTTCGTGGCGGCCAACCTCGTCCTGTTGTTCGCCAATCTCGCGGCCACGCCCCACCAGCCCTGGTTCCAGTGGCCGCTGATCATCTGGAGCGGCGTTTTGACGGGTCACGGCATAAGGGTTTTCGTGTTTTCGGGAAAAGGCAGGTTCTATGGGTCAAAAAAAGA
>JAFDHW010000225.1 GCA_019308705.1 Deltaproteobacteria bacterium | reverse complement strand
CCTCCTCCTGCAGCCGCAGGTTCTCGGCCAGCCGGTCGCGCTCCCAGGCCACGGCGGAATAGGTGCTCCACTGGCCGGCCAGCCAGGCGTTCGCCGCCAAAAGCCCGAAGACGAACAGGCCGCCCAGGGCCAAAAACATGGGACGGACCTCCACGTTGCGGCGGCCCGTTCCCTGGTGTCCTGCGGCTTTCGTTTTTCCGGCCATGACGCGTTATTCCCGGAGCCAAGCCCTGTCCCCAAAAAAACACCCGACGAAAAACTGGTATCTCACAATCTTGACCCTGTCAATGTATTGCCAGCCAACGCACTGATTTGACTTGGAATCCAGCACACCACGGAAAAAACGCGAAATGCTCCCGGGACTCCACGGGGGGCGGTGCGGGTCAGGAAAGGCCGCGGTTTTCGTTCTTCAAGCCCAGCAGCCGACGGAAAAGAGCCATAATCCTTACGGCGACCAGCAAAAACGAGGGCCGGGCATACAGGCGGCCCTGGCGCTGGGCCACCTGGTTCTTGCTTTTCAAGCGTTCCAGGCGGATGGACACCATGGCCCGGGCGTTGTAGGCGGCCAGGAGTTCCTCCTGGGAGAGGCTGCCCCCGGCCTTCCTTATCTCCTGGAGGATACGGATTCTCCGGGCGGTCTCCCCCAGGTTCACGAAGTGGAAATACCCGTAGCCGAGGGCGCAGAACAGCAGGACGTTGGCAACCAGAATCCACGGGTCGCCGCCGTGGGCGGACAGGGTCCACAGGTCCAGGGCGGTGGTGACGGCCAGGCCGAGGGCAAACCCCGCCCCCAGCGAGCGCAAAAGGGCCTTTTTCGCCCGGAAATACGCCACCTGAAAGGCCACGTCCGCCGCCAGGCCGAGCACCGGCGCGGCAAGGTGCAAAAGGTCCGCGCGCACGTCAGCCCCCCATGCCCGCGCCCAGCAGCTTTCTCCAGGCGGCCATGAGGCCGGCCAAGGCCCGGCCTTTTCTGGTGAGCACGTACACGTTGCCGCGCCGCTCGGCCAAGTTGTCCCGCACCAGATCCTCCAGCCGGGGCAGCACCAGCAGTTCGTCGTCCATCTCCCGGAAAAAATCCTCCTGGTCCACGCCCTCTTCCGCGGCGCCGGCGATGCGCTCGGCCATGACCAGGGTTGGGCTTTGGGCCTCCAGCGCGGAATAGGAAATCACCCACGCGGCCCAGAACGCCGCGGCGAAAAGCCCGGCGTGGGCCATGGCAAAGGGATTTTCCAGGTTCCAGGGCGGCGGGGCCTTCCAGGCCACGGCCAGGCCCAAGGCCAGGGCCGGAATGAACAGGATGCCCATGGCCCTGGTCTGCCTGAGGGGCATCCGCAAGCGCCACACCAAAACCTGGCCAAGAAAACCCGCGGCCGTGATCCCCAATCCGTAGGCAAGAATCTTCATGAAACTCCTGACAGGTCCATCCAGGGCGTTTTGTACGGTCCCCAATACCACCTGTTATCCAACCGGAATGCAACAAAAAAGGCTTTTCGGGCTTTTGACACGCTTTCTTGACACCCCGCCCCGGGAATGGATAATGGACCGCGGATAGCAACGGGACAACCAAAGCCCGCAAAAACCATGCGCCTTGAGAGCGGCAACTTTCCCGGAAGGATCCTGAACCGCCGGGGCGCCCGAGGCGCCGTGCCAAAACGATAACAGCCGCGGTATCCGCTGCCATAGGATTCTTTACTTTGCCGAAACCCTATCCCCGCCGCGCCGCCACCGTCCTCGCGGTATGCATGGCTCTTGTCGCCGCCTGGTTTCCGGCCAAGCGCCTGGTGGCCCAGCTATATGTCGTCCGCGCCCAAGCCCGGATGGAAAAGGGGCATTTCGGCTTGGCGGCGCGCCAGCTTCAGCGGGCCATCTCCTGGGACAGCGGGGATCCTTCCCTGTGGGAAGCCCTGGGAGAAGCACGTCTGGCCGCCTCGCGGGCGTCCGCCATCTCCTCCCTGGATTGCGGAAACGCCAACCTGGCCTTTGCCGCCTTTGAACGGGCCATTGAACTTCGGCCCGAGGAGCCGGAATACTGGCACAAATCCGGCGAAAGCCTGCTCAGGCTGGAAAACCTCGGATGCGCGCCGGAGGACGGAGGAGACTTTCCCAGCAGTATCTCCCGCTTCCGCAGGGCGGTGAAGCTGAGGCCGAACGGAATCCTCTACCGTCAAAAGCTGGCCCGCGCCCAGCACCGGCTGGGGCTGGACGAGGAATTGGCAAAAAACGTGGCCGCCATGGCCGTGGCCTATCCTCCGGCGGTCGCGGCCCTCACCCGGGAAGCCTTTTGGGGGCCGTCCTGCTTTGCCGCGGCAAAGCAGGCGCTGTTGGAAACCTTGGCCGAATCCGGCCCGAGCCGGGAAGTATTGCAGGCCTTGAGTTGCTTGTACGAGAAGCAGGAGCTTTTCGCCGAAGCCGCCGCCTACCTGGAAAAGTCCCTTGTTCTTCAATCCTTTAAAAACTCCGAAAGCCATTACCTGCGCCTGGGGCGGCTCAAGCTTCTGGCCAACCTCCCGGACGCCGGCGGCGAATTTTTGCGGGCCATGTACCTTACCCACGACCCGGCCAACCTGCTTCACAGGATTTTTTTGCAGTACAAGGACGCGGACAGGCTGGCGGATTTTGTGGTCTTTTTCCGCGAGGCCGGGGGACGGGCCTCCCTTCCCCTGGAATCCCGCTTGGTGCTCGGCCAAAGCCTGTTCGAGGACGGGCTGATTTCCCTGGCCGAAGAGGTGTTCACCGGGCTGGCCGAGCAAAACCCCGGAGACCCGGAGGTGTGGAGGTGGCTGGCCGAGTGCGCGCAAAAGCGGGAAGACTGGGACAAGATGGAGCTGAGCATCCAGCGGGCCACCGTGCTGGCTCCGGATGTCCCTTTCTATCACTACCTGTTTTCCGTTTCCCTGGAAAAGCAGGGCAAGCTGTTGCTGGCCGAGCATCAGATGGAACTCGCCCTGTCGGGTGAAAACCCTCCCGCCTCCATGTATAACCGCGCAGGCAGGCTAAGCTTTAAACGCAAGGATTATGAAAGGGCCTATTCCTATTACCGGAAAGCCGCCACCCTGGTTCCGGAAAACGCCCGGCACCATTTCATGGCCGGAAAATGCGCCTACCTGGCCGGGGACCTTGCAGCCGCTCGTATGCACCTTAAAGAAGCCATCCGCCTGGAACCGGGCGAACAGGAATTCCGCCAGGAATATGACCGGCTGTTCAGCCCCCCCAAAAAATAAGCTCCTAGTCTGGATAAATTGCAAGAATATTAACTATTTCACGAAATACGTTCTTGACAGTCCCCCTGGCGGTTGGTATACGGAAGTTTCTCCCGGGAAAATTTTTTGGAGGCTGAAAGCCGGACATACCAAGGTTTTTCAGCTTCTTGACAATTATTGGCAAAAGGGCTGGGTGCACCTTGGATTTGTAACCCAGGAAGGCGGAGCTTTGTGTATTTTTACCGTACTCTGCCGAAATCCAGCCGTTTTTGCGGTCCCGGCTTTTCTCCGCCGATTTGAATGTGACTTCCCGCTCCTTTTCCGGGGGCGCGACCCTTGTTCCGGGACATTATGAGATCAGCCAGCCCAGCACCGGCCCTGCACGGCGCGGACAAAGCCTTGCTCAACGCGGCCCGCGCCAACCTTTACGTGCTGATGGCCTTCGTGGTCCTGGCGGGAGGGGGGAGTTCGGGTTGGGCTTCGGCCCTGTCGCACCAGCTCATGATCCTCGGCCTCCTTCTGGTGGTCCTATCCCTCCAGTGGGACGCCCGGAAGCGGGTTCAGCGCACGCCCCTGGACAAGCCCCTGCTGGCGGCGGTTGCCCTGGCCGCTGTTTCCACCTTGTTCTCCTCCTCCACGGCCGTCAGCTTGCGTGCCCTTTGGGAGCTTGCCCTACCCCTGGCCGTCTTTTTCCTGGCCATCCAGACCACGCGCAACCGGGAGGACCTCCGCGGCCTGGTCTACCTTGTCCTGCTTCTGGGCGGTGCGGTGGCCCTGGCCGGCCTCACCGGCCTTTCCCCGCATGGAAATCCCCTGTGGCGGGATAACGCGGTCAGGCAGCACGGCCGTCTCACGTCGGTCTTCTTCAACCCCGACCATGCGGGCGCCTTCCTGGAGATGGCCATCCCCCTTTGCCTTGGTTTCCTGTTCACGGGTATTCCCCGGGCGAAAAAAACCGGTGCCGTCTTCCTTCTGCTGGCCATGCTCTCCGCCCTCGTCCTCACCCTTTCCCGGGGGGCCTGGATCTCGGCGCTGGCCGGGCTGTGCTTTTTCTGGGCGGTGTCCCTCAAACGGGGGCTTTCCAGGCTGCAAAAGTCCCTGTTGTTCGCCAGCATCGCGGGTGTCCTTTTCCTGGCCCTCTTGGCTGCCAGCACCCCTGCCACCCTGCGGATATTGTCCTTTGAGGAAGCAACGGAAATGCCCGGCTTCCGCATCCGGGCGCGGGTGTGGGCCGCGGCCCTGGGCATGTTCGCCGACAACCCCTGGACCGGCACCGGGCCGGGCACCTTCGGCATCATGTTCGCCCAATACCAGCCCGGGTTCGCCTTCCGCTTCCTGGAAGCACACAACGATTACATCGATTTTTTGGCGGAGACTGGAATTTTTTTCGTGCCCATACTA
>JAFDHW010000224.1 GCA_019308705.1 Deltaproteobacteria bacterium | reverse complement strand
CGGGTTCGATTCGCGCGAGAGCAAGGAAGGAGGAGGGAAGCTGTACTTTTGTACCGCGACCGCCTCCTGACGCAGCTATCGCGTGAATCGGGCTCGCCGGAAGGGTGAAAAATTCGGGATAGACCTTCAAGCCCCCCTTTTGCGGCCGGCTTCGGCCGCTGCCACTTTTCCTTTGTTTACCACACCCGAAACTGTGGATTTTTCCATGGACAAACCTGCCCCATGTCTTATTTTCTTAGTGAAATCCCGGGGTTTGCCGGCCAAAAAGCATCCATGGCCCAAGGACCTCGCCGGCTCTGAAAAGCAAGTTCCCGGCAAGCAGGGCCGGGGCCTTGCCCCGGAGGCCCCAACAAAAGGCTGGCAGGGGATTCGTTCCCCTGCCTGAACAGGCATCCCCATCACCGGCCTGACACCGGTGGAAAATGTTAAATAAAAGTGGTTCTCATTATTGACTACCAGGCTTTCATGAGTATAGTAGGCTTACCTTGCCCGAAAAATGGGAACCTAAGGGAACGGCAGGCTGCCTGCCCGCCGTTTTTCCATCGATCCCGGCGGGTCGTCCAGGGTTTGCCGCCCGGAAAACCGCCGAAAAAAGGGAGCTTTCACAAAAAATGCTCCGCACAAACCCCGAAACCCCGGGCCAGCCCCGGTGAACGAATAACAGGAGGCAGTATGGCCGAACACAGACCATCCTACGAAGAGCTCATGCAGCGCGTGCAGGAGCTCGAAGTCAAGGCCCGGCAGTACGAGGAAGTGAACCGGGCCCTTCAGAAGCTGAACCACCAGACCCGCGAGGAAGCCCAGAAGCTGGAGCAGCGGGTGGTGGCCAACGTCGAGGACCTGGTGCTGCCCTACGTGGACCGGCTCAAGGAAACCAGCCTGGACCCCGACCAGCGCGTGTACCTGAACGTGGTGGAGTCCAACCTTTCCGAGCTTCTGGCTCCGTTCATGCGGCAGCTGGGCTCCAAGTACGCCAATCTCACTCTCCGGGAGATCGAGGTGGCCAACCTGGTGCGCATGGGCACCACGTCCAAGGAAATCGCCCGGATGCTGGGCATCTCCAAGCGGGCGGTGGAGTTCCACCGCGACCGGCTGCGCAAGAAACTGGGCTTGAAGAAGACCAAGCGCAACCTGCGCGCCTACCTTGCCAGCCTTACGTAAAGGCGCGGCCGTGGGGCGGCGGGGCGGTTTTGCGCCATAGGGGGCGGTCCGTGTTACGGCGGGCCGCCCTTTTTTCCTCAAAACAGCCTGGGCACCCGCGCCCGGGAGCCGTGGAGACGTGCGCTGGCTAAGGCGGCCACCGCGCGCAGGGGATTCACCACGGCCAGGGAGGTGGGCGAAACCTTCATGTGTCTGCATAGGGCCTGGATGGTGTCCGGCAGGTTATTGCACCCCACGCTCGCGGTCACCATGCGCCTGCCCAGGCGGCGGGAAAGCTCGTCCCGCCATTGTTCCGCCGCGCAAGTGCCGGCCAGGTGCACGGGGCCTTGCACCCGGGCCACCTCGTCCGGGTCCGCGCCCTTGCCCATGATGATGGTGAACCCGCCCCTGCCGCCGTGGTCGCAGTGCATCAGTTCGGCGGCGTTTAAGGTGTTTAACTCGCATCCCTCGGCGCAGCAGCGCTCCTTTCCCCGGATGATCCGCAGGTCCATGGGAAGCCGCATGAGCAGGTGGTGGGTGAACTTCTGCGCCCGCTGTTCGTAAAGCTCCCTGTTCACCACGTCAAAGGCCGCGGCCCCGGGGTCCTCCCCGGCGGCCAGGGCCAGGTGCCGCACCTCCATGGGCTCGATGCCCAGAAAGGACGCGGCCGCCGCGTCCACGGCAAGGACGTTTTCCCCGCCGATGACCACCCCGGTTTCCACCACGCATTCCCCCGCATTGGCCCTGGCCGGAAAATGGCCGTGGTTGGTGGCGAACAGCCCGTCCACCAAGGTGAAATCCGGCCGCATGACGGCATAAAGGTCCGCGATCTTCTGGTGCAAATTCATGTTGTGGTCCGCCACCCTGGAGGCGTGGTGCAAAAACCCGAACTGGTTCTTCAGCCCCAGGGTCACGGTGGTCATGGAATGGGTCTTCAACTTGGGGATGGACAGGTAGAACACGTCCTTCTTGCGGTCCACCAGGGCTTTCCTGGCCGGCAGGGACACGTCCGCGTGGGCGGAGAGCCCGGGGAGGAACACGGGCGAGGGAGGTGTTTCGTCCATGCATAGAAATTCCGCCCCGGCGCGGCGGCTTGCCGCGGCAAGCCCGGTGGCCCGCGCCACCAGCCGGGTCACCGTGCCCTGGGTGGAGTTTTCCGCCACCACCACCTTTTGCGCGCCCGCGGCCACAAGCTCGCGGACTGCGGCTTCCACCACCGCCGGGGCCGTGTAGCAACAGGCGCGCAGGTCCACGGCGTTGACCTTGATCCAGGCCTCCTTCCTGCCCGCGAGAAGCTCCCCGGCTCCGCCGAAATGGGAAAAAACCTCCCCCACGGCCCGGGAAAGGTCTTCCCGGGCGTCCGCAAACACCACGTCCTTTTGTTTCTCCACCATTCGTCCCTTTGCAGCGGCGCGACCGGGCCGCCGGTCTTCAGCGGCTTATCATGGCCGAGGGCCACAGGTAATAGAACCCCGCGTTGAGGCCGTTTACCCGGGGCAGGCCCAGGTCCACCACCGGGGGCGAGCGGCCGGGGGCCTTCACGGCCGCGTCGTTGTACACCGTGTCGTTGGGATAATCCTGCGTTCGGTACACCACCACGCGGGCGTTTTCGGGCAGGCCGGCCAATTTCTTGGCCTGGTCAAAGACGTCCTCCAGGTAGCCCACGGAATCCACCAGTCCCAGTTCCTTTGCCTGGGGCGCGAAGAAAACCCGGGCGGTCTTGACCGTTTCCAGGGCCTCGGCCGAAAGGTTGCGGTGCCGCTTCACCAGGCCCACGAACCGGTCGCCCATGGAGCCGACAAGGCCCTTGATGATCTCTTTTTCCTCGTCGGTGACGTCCCGGAAGGGCGAGCCCATGTCCTTGTGCTTGCCCGTGGTGTACATGTGGACGTCCACGCCGATCTTGTCCATGAGCCCCGTGACCTGGGGCCGGGCGAACACGACCCCCACCGAGCCGGTGACCGTGGTGGGGTGGGCGGTGATGTGGTCCGCGGCCATGGAAATGTAGTAGGCGCCCGAGGCGGCCACGCCCATGAAAGCGGCTAGCACCTTGGCGCCGGTCTTTTCCTTGAACTGCATGATCTCGTGGTAGAGCACGTCACTGGCGGTCACCGAGCCGCCGGGAGACTCGATCTTCAGCACCACCGCGCCCACCTTGGGGTCCGAGGCGGCCTTGCGCAGCCGGGCCACCACCTGCTGCACCATGCTGGGCCCCTCGGTGATGAACCGCTCCTCGGGCTCGTCGGAGATCACGCCCCGGATGGTGATCATCACGATCTTGGGATCCGCCTCCCCCTGGAGGGTCTTTTCCGAAAGGGCCTCCGGGGCCTGGCCGAACAGGTTGATGTTGGGGAAGCAACCGGGCAAAAGAAGGGCTGAGACGGCCAGAAGGGCCGCAAACCGGGCAAGACGCATGGACACCACCCCTTTCTTGTCGTCACCATCCAGGCCGCATCATATCCGCGGCGCGAATCGGCCGTCAAATACCGGATTTCACATGATAACGCCCACCACCGAACCGGTGAGCAGGGTGGCCAGGGTTCCGGCCACGATGGACTTGGCGCCCAGGGATACGATTTCGCCCCGGCGCTCCGGGACCAGCATGATCAGCCCGCCCAGCATGATGCCCAGCGAGCCCAGGTTGGCGAACCCGCACATGGCGTAGGTCATGATGAGGGTGGACCGCTCGGACAAGGTCCCCGGGTCCAGCCCGGCCATGGAGGCGTAGGCGATGAACTCGTTCAACACCGTCTTTACGCCCATGAGGCTCCCCGCCACCTGGGCCTCGGCCCAGGGCACCCCGGCCAGCCACACCAGCGGGCTCATGACCCATCCCAGGATGCGTTGCAGGGTCAGGGCTTCGCCGCCCACGGCTCCCAACAGACCCAATAGCAGGTTCACCAACTCCACCAGGGCCACCAGCACCACCAGCATGGCCACGATGTTCAAAAGAAGCTTCAGCCCGTCCAGAGTGCCGGTGGTGATGGCCTCCATGGAGGAGCGGGCCTCGGAGGCCACCTCCAGGCTGCCCCCGGCCAGGGAGTCGCCCTCCACGGGCACCATGATCCTGGCCATGGCCACGGCCGCGGGCGCGGAAATCACCGAGGCCACCAGGAGGTGCCCCAGGGCCCCGGGCAGCGCCTGCTCCAGGATGCCCGCGTAGAGCACCATGACCGTACCCGCGATGGTGGCCATCCCGCAGGCCATGAGGGAGAAGATCTCGCCACGGCTCATGGCGGCCAGGTAGGGGCGGACGAACAACGGGGCCTCGATCATGCCGATGAACACGTTGGCCGCGGCGGCCAGGCCCTCGGCCCCGCCCACCCCCAGGGCGCGGCGGAGCACCCAGGCAAAGCCCCGCACGATGACCGGCAACACCCGCCAGTAGAACAACAGGGCGGACAGGGCCGAGGCCACCAGGACCAGGGGCAGGCCCCGGAAAGCCAGGATGTAGGGACTGCCCGCGCC
>JAFDHW010000223.1 GCA_019308705.1 Deltaproteobacteria bacterium | reverse complement strand
GAGGCCGTGCGCCAGAAACTGCTGAAGATCGCCGCCTCGGTGAAATTACCCAAGGAGATCGACGGCACCACGGAGCGGGAGCCTGTCACGGAACCGCCTTCCGCCATGGAGAGGCTGCGGTTCGCACTGATCAAGGACGGGCCCAAGCTCCCGGGCGGGCGCTACGTGGGCATGGAAACCGCCCCGGTCACCCCCTGGCCGCACCAGGAGATCGTGGCCAGGCGGCTCATCGAAACCTGGCCCTACAGCTATCTCATGTGCGACGAGGTGGGCCTGGGCAAGACCATCGAGGCGGGGCTGGCCATCCGGTCCCTGGTCCTTTCCGGACTGGCCAAACGGGTCATGATCGCCGCACCGGCAAGCCTGACGCGCCAGTGGCAGCGGGAGATGGCCTCCAAGTTCTTCTTGGGCTTCGGACTCGCAAGAAGCGGAGCCAAACTCCGCCACAGCTACATTTACCCCCTGGAAGAAGAAAAACCCTCCACTGGCCTCTACAAACCCGACCAAGTCATCGTGTCCACCGGGCTCATCTGCCGCAAGGAGCGCCTGCAGGACCTGAAGGCCGCCGGCCGCTTCGACATCGTGCTCTTGGACGAAGCCCACTACGCCCGCAGAAAAAACCCGAGCACCAACAAGGACAGCCGAAGGGTGGCGCCAAAGTACGGAAACCTCTACCGCTACTTGCGTGACCACATCCGCCAACGCACGGAAAGCCTGTGGCTGGCGACCGCAACCCCCATGCAGCTGGACTGGATCGAGGCCTTCGACCTCTTCCAGTTTTCCAACCGCGTGGGGGCCTACCAGTACGACCCCTCCCTGACCTGGACCTATTACGAGTCCCTGGGCGACCTGGTCCGGGACCGGGACATCCACAAATCCCGATGGGATCTGATCCGCAAATCCATCCAGGCTTTGGACTTTCAGGACCCCTTTTACCGGGAGTACCTGGATAATGCGGTCATTGACGGCCGGATCAAGGCGGCAACCAGGGTTTGGCTGGAAAAAGGCCGCATCCCTTCCGGGAGGGACCGGAAAAACATCCGCAAACTCATTTTCTCCGCCTCCCCCCTTTCCAGGGTCATGCTCCGCCATACCCGCCCGTTGCTGGAGATTTACCGGGACAATGGGGAATTGGGTGCGGGCTTGGCCAAGCGGGAAATTCTGACCATTCGCAAAATCACTTTTTCGCCCCTGGAGAGGAAGGCCTATGACGAACTGCAGGAGTATTGCGAAGGGCTGAAGGCGCAAATAGACCAAAACCAGGGAAAAGAGCAGGCCAAATCCAGCCTGGGCTTTTACCTCAGCTTTTTGCGGCTACGCTTTTCCTCCAGCATGTTCGCCATCAAAGAGAGCATCCGCCGGCGCAGGGAACGGGTGATCAAGACCCTTGAGCATCACGCAGAACCAGGGGATGAAGCCGCGGACACCGACCTGGAGGGCGTGGAAACCGACGACGAACTGGACGACAAGGCAATCAGAACCTTGTTGAGGAACCGTTCCCAAGAGGACCTGGAGTGGGAGCGGGACCGGTTGGCGGAGATGTACAAGACCCTGGAGGAGGATCTAACCGAAACACCGTCCAAGATGCAGGAGTTGCTGACCGCCTTGCAGTCCAGGAGGCTCGAAGGCAGCAGGGTCAAACAGACCGTGGTTTTCACCAAATTTTACGACACCCTCCAAGACATTGTCCGGCGGCTGAGGAAGGTTCACCCTTCCATGCTCATCGGGACTTACAGCGGCCAGGGTGGCCAATATGTAGATCCGCTGAACCCAAGGCGGCTTCAGGGCGTTGATCGGGAGGAGATCAAGCACCGCTTTTTGCGCGGAGAGATCGATGTCCTGATCTGTACGGACGCGGCCGCGGAAGGCCTGAACCTGCAGACCGCGGATTTGCTGGTCAATTTCGACCTCCCTTGGAACCCTATGAAGGTGGAACAGCGCATTGGCCGGATCGACCGTATCGGTCAAAAGCACGAAAGGGTTTATGTGCTGAATCTCTGCTACGTGGATTCCGCCGAGGAAAGGGTCTATGGCCGTCTGCTACAAAGGCTGGCTCAAGCCCAGGATGTGGTGGGTAGCCAACAAGTTTCCATGTTGCCGGTCTATGAAGAGGATTTCAGGAACCTCGCTTCAGGGGACCTCAGCCCAGACGAGTTGGAGGAAATCGCCAAGGAACGGATCAGAATCCAAAAGCAGCGTTCCCAGAGCATGGAGATTCCACCGGAGGACCTCCATGAAATCTACGTCCGCTTGCGTGAAGATTGTGCGAAAAAGAAATCGCCCGTGAACCTGGAGACCTTTTGGCGGGCCCTTGTCGAGTCCAAACACCTCAGGGATCTGGGATGCCTGGTTTCCGGAGACCAGAAAACGAGGCTGATCAGCATCTCCGGAATAGGAGGCGTACGGGATGGCGTGGCATTGACCGTTGACCGAGGTCTTTTTGAGAAGGGCGCCCCGGATCAGAAGCTGCATTTTGCGACCTATGGTGATCCCGTGTTCGATACAATCGTCGCGGAATTCGAAAAACATGGTTTGCCGGATTGCATCCAGCCTTTGTCCGCTTCCACTCCCGACACCAAGGCGGAACTTAGGGCTTATGCGGTGGCTTGTTTCGAACAAGGACGGCAAAGATCCATAAGGCTGGTAAAGTCCTGGCAGGATCTTTCGGGCCTGGATATTGACGAGGATGCATCCTTTGGAGAGCAGGACTTGGCAGCTTTGCAGAAGGAGCTTGAACGCCTGGCCAGAGAGGAGTTTGACCCCACTGTCGCAGTGGAACGATTGGAAGAAAAAAATATCCGGGCCGCCAGGGCTCAGGAGATTTTGAACTTGCTATCCGCTCATCCGCTCATCCGGCCTATTCCAACGAAAGAAACGGATAATTTTTGGCATACTATCAATGAAAGGTATGCCGTGCTTTCGAAAAGAGAACAGTTGGAGATCCCAAATCTGCCTGTGCAAACCATGCAAAAAATTGCGCCAGACCTGCTTTTTGACGTTAAGCCACCGCAGTTAGGCGATGTCATGCAATGGACGGCCCCTATCTTTGTAGTTTTGGGGGCGACAGATGCAGCCAGTCGGCTTGCTGATTCCATGAAAGCGAAAAGATCAGAGCTTACTATCGGAAAGGTACAATCCAGGATTGATCGTGAGATTAAAAAGTCGCTAAAATCGATAGACTGAGAGATGATATTATCGAGAAGTTTTCGTAAATCTGCCGGCAGATACAGCCAGGATTTATAATGAAATGCCGTAGCGGGGGGTCTGGCCCCACGTGTCCAAGGCATGGGTGGACCTGTCCAAGTCCAAGACCGGCAACGAGATCAAATTCAACCGCTATTTCTACAAGTACACCCGCCTCGACCTCTGGAGGATATAAAGAGGAAATGGCGGCAATGGATTCCCCCTGACCCCGGAAAGAAGGCAAGGAATAGCGTGACCGGAAATTTGCAGTCCATCCAGTACATAAGCGGCATGCTCAAGGGCGGCAAAAAGCCCGGAGACCTGCCGGTGAGGGAATGGAAAGGGGAGGAGATTTCCGCCCAGGCAAGGGAGGCGGCTCGGAGAGAGGGCCTGCTAGAACTGGGGGGCGTTTACGGAGACGAGCGGCTTGGAGATCCCGTGCAGTATGAGCATCTGAAGGTCGTATCCGGCGGCGGCACCGTGGAGGTCACCATCTTCAACAGGGCGATATGCATGCTCTTGGGTGATGACGAGCACCTCGGCCGCATCCACCGGTTCCTGGGCAAGCTTCCCCCACGCTGAATCTGATGGGACAGGGAGCAAATTCGCATGACCCCCGCTGAGAAGCACAAATGGACCTTTGCCGCCCGGTTCCGGAAAAACGCCTATGGCTGGCGGTCCCAGATTCCCGTGAAGCGGACCAGGGAGGCCGTGTCCGAGATCAAAAAGGCGGCGCGCAAGGACCCGGTGTTGGGTGCGGAGGGGGCGGTCCTCTTCCTGGAGAAGATCGTGCCGGCCATCGAGCAGGTGGACAGCTCATCGGGCTCCATGGGAACGGCGGTATACCATGCCGTAAAAGCCCTGGCCCGAATCATCGCCGATGCGCCCGGTGACGGAAAATTTCGGGACCAATGGCTGGATCGGCTGTGGGAAGCTGTCCAGGCGGATGGGATGGGATACCTGGACAACCTTCCGGAGCATTGGGGGCTGATGTGCGCCACGCCCGAACGGGCCTCCCGGTGGGCGGACGACCTGCTTTTCACCACCCGGACGGTTTTCGAATCCCCCTCGTTTTCCTATTTCAAAGGCACATCTGCCTGCCTGAGCTGCCTGTACCACGCGGGCAGGCACGAGGAACTCCTTGGCCTCCTGGAGCTACCACGGCACAAATTCTGGTCGGACCGGAAGTGGGGGGTGAAGGCGCTGGTGGCCCTGGGCAAAAGAGCGGATGCCCTGCGGTATGCCGAAGCTTCGGGAGAGGATCACTGGGACTCCGGCAAGGCCGCCGAAGCCTGCGAGCAGATCCTCCTTTCCAGCGGTCTGGCGAAGGAAGCCTACCGGCGCTACGCCATCCGGGCCAACCAGAAAATGACCCACCTGGCCACCTTCCGGGCCATCGCCAAAAAGTATCCCGCAAAACGTCCC
>JAFDHW010000222.1 GCA_019308705.1 Deltaproteobacteria bacterium | reverse complement strand
GGATGGCCCCGTCCTTTTCCTCGAACCCCTCGACCGCGGCGTTCAGGTGCAGGGTGACGCCCTTTTTCTGGAGCCTTCTGGCCACCACGGAGGCGATTTCCGGGTCCATGGCGGGCAGAACCTGGCCCTGCATCTCCACCAGGTGGACGGACATGCCTTTTCTGCTCAGGTTTTCGGCCATTTCCAGGCCGATGTATCCCGCGCCCACCACCACGGCGGTCTGGGGCTGTTTTTCCTTGATCCACCGGTTCATGGCCAGGCTGTCCTGCACGGTGCGTACGGTGAACAGGCCGGGGAGGTCGATGCCCGGCAGGTCCGGCCGCACCGGCGCGGCCCCGGGGGAGAGAAGCAGCCAGTCGTAGGAGAATTCCAGCTTCTCGCCGGTGATGGTGTCCGTGGCGAGGACCTTCTTCTCGTCCGGGAGGATCTTCACCGCCTCGGTGTCCGTGCGCACGTCCGCGCGGTAGCGGGCCTCGATGAACTCCGGGTCGGCCAGGTAGAGGTCTTCCACCCGGCGGATCTTGCCGCCCACGAAGTAGGGCAGCCCGCAGTTGGCGTAGCTGGTGTGGGGTCCGCGCTCCAGGATGGTGATCTGTGCGTCCTCGCAAAGGCGGCGGGCGCGCGCCGCGCAGGACGCACCGCCGGCGACCCCCCCCACGATGAGCAGGCGTTTCTTCGCCATGGTAAATCCTCCGGTGTTTCTCTTCTGCCGGCCGCTGGGGCCGGGATTCTTCAGGTTTTGGCCAAGAGGCAGTAAGACCGCACCATGCGCGCGGGCATGTAGGACCGCTTGGCCTGGCGCAACCCGGCAAGGCCCATGTCGCTCTCCTTGTTGGTCCACTCGTACGGGGCCAGGATGGTGCGGGCGCACTCGGAATCCAGGTACTGGTACAGGCCCTTGTGCCGCACAAAGGCCTTTTCGAAATGCATGGCGCCCATGGTGTCCGTCACCCGGGCGGCGATGCCGAAGGCGGAAACTTCCCCGTCCACCCGCACGGCCAGGCCGCGGGCGTCGGAAAGTTTCTCAAGGTTGTTGATGGCGTTCTGGGCGGCGATCTTCTCGCAGGCCATGGACGACTCCGGGGTCTGGTCACAGTCCCGCTCCCGGCACCAGGCCTCCAGGAAATCCAGCACCTCGGCGCGGTTTTTCGGTCCCATGGGCTCGGCGGCCGCCCGCCCGGTCTCGAGGTACTTCTTCATGAACTGGCGCAGGAGGTTGCGCTTCTTGTGAAACCGGTTGCCGGGAAGCTCGGCCAGCTCGCGGGTTACGTACACGTAGTCGTGGTAACCCGCCATGGAGCGGATGGTGAAGTGTTCGCGGACGGCGTCCTTTCCCCACCTTTTCAGATACGCGTCTGTGACGAACCCCAGCCGGTCCACCCCGGCGCGGGGAAGCAGGGCGGCAAGCTCGGCCGGGGAATATTCCCGGCTTGGGTGGATGGGCAGGAACAGGAAGTTTTTGCGGCGCTTGTCCGTGAACGTGGTGCGCACGTAGAGCGCGCCGTCGGC
The DNA here is from genome assembly GCA_019308705.1 of Deltaproteobacteria bacterium. Taxonomy (GTDB): domain Bacteria; phylum Desulfobacterota; class Desulfobacteria; order Desulfobacterales; family Desulfatibacillaceae; genus JAHJUF01. The sequence continues at coordinate 3,119 of JAFDHW010000222.1, read as the reverse complement.
CTCCGCGGCGCAGGGGTGGTGCAGGGGGTTGCTCCACACCAAGATGGAAGCCAGCGAATAGGAGCACAGCTCGTGGCGCTGGTTTTGAAAATAGGGGGTCAGCCGGGCGTAGTCCGCGGGGGTGATGGTGGAAAATTCCATGGCCTGTCCCCCTATCGCCCCTGCCGGAGCATGGGCACAGCGTCCGGCATGACGGAAAAGCCCAGGGGTTCGTAGAAGGGGTGGGAGTTCTTCTCGGCGATGAGCGCGATCCAGAACAGGCCGTCGTCGTTCAGCCGCTGGACCAGGGCCCGGACCAGGCGGGTCCCGATTCCCCGGCCGCGGTGGCGCTCGTCCACGGTGAGGTCCTGGATGTAGGCGTCGGACACCCTGTCCGAGATGGCCCGGCCCATGCCGATGATGGAGCCGTCCTCCTCGGCCACGGCAAAGGCGTGGCTGCCGGCCACGATGCGCGCGGCAAGGACCCGGTCCAAGGGCCCGGACCACCAGGCGTTGGCCGCGTACAGCGCGAGGATCCGGTCAAGCTCCCGCTTTCCGGGGTCCTCCAGGAACCGGATGGTCGCCGTCAAGCTTCTCCTCCCTTTCGCCCGGAGAAAAATTCCTGTTCCAGGCCTGAAAAGAAATGGCATTATGGGGCACCCTCGCCCCATCCGTCAAGGACACCCGGGGATTGCGCGGGGCCCTTGGCGGCGCCATCGTATCGTCGGGAAGGAGGACTGCCCACATGTGGAAAGCATGCGCCATGAAGTCCGCTTTTGCCCTGACCGTCGTGATGGCCCTGGTCCCGGCCGTGCCCGCAGCCGCCCGGGTGGGTCCGCCGCCGGTGTGCGGCGCGGTGCAGGACGCCCTTTCCGAAGCCGGGAACTGGTTTCGCGACGAAAGGGTGGACATGGACCGGGAAACACGGTTGCGCTGGGAGGGCCACCTGGCGCTTTTGGGCGAACTCATGAAACCCTGCCGGGTGACCCTGCCCCGAACCGGCGTCACCCGCGACTGTGAGGCCATCCAGGCCCGGTTGGCCAACGCGCGGAAGTTTCTGGACGCCAATCGCCAGCATCTCACCGGCCAGGCCAGGGAGAAGGCGCACAACCGCGTGCGGCGCCTGCAGATGGAGCTGGCCGCCTGCCTGGGAAGGGCCGCCGCCCTGGCCATGCCCCCGGAGGGGCCGCCGTGCGGAGAGGTGGAGCGCGCCCTTGCCCAGGCCAGAAAAATGAAGGAGGACGGCCTGCCCATGCCCCGCCGTCACCTCTCCCACCTTCAGCGCGCCGTGGACCTTTGCGGAATCGGGGAGCCGGACGAACCCGAATCATTCATGAAAAATTTCACCGAATAAAATATTTATCCCGGATTATTCATGAGCAATTTTGCCCGAGATCGAATTTTTCGTTATTTCAATCCGTTGGAGCTGTTTTTTGGGTCAGGCTTCGTGAATAATCCGGGTTATACGGATTTAAACAGGTTAAATGCCAATGGAAGGGTCCTTGAAAAATGCACGCTGTTTCTTTGAGGAAGGCTGCCATCGGCGAAATTTTTCACCCTCCCGGCGAGCCCGATTCACGCGATAGCTGCGTCAGGAGGCGGTCGCGGCACAAAAGTACAGCTTCCCTCCTCCTTCCTTGCTCTCGCGCGAATCGAACGCGTGAATAATCCGGGCTAAGCCGGCCGGCCTGGGATCAGTTGACCTGGATGCGTCCGCGGGCCCTGGCGATGTCCATGACGTCGCCCATGACGATCAGGGTGTCCCCGGCGGACAGGGGAACATCCGGGGCGGGGTTGAAGGCGGTCTGGGGGGCTTCGCCGGGCTGGGCGGCTTTTCTGAGCGCCAGCACCAGCAGGTTGAAGTCGCTCTTGATGCCGGAGCCGGCAATGGATTTTCCCGCCAGGGGGGAGCCCGGCTCCACGGGAAGCTCGTGGATGCGCAGCGTGCGGTCGCCGGTGCGGAGCATCTGGTCCAGGAAGGACACGGCGGTGGGCCGTATGAGCTCCGAGGCCATGCGCAGGCCGCCGATGAAGTTGGGAGACACCACGCTGTTGGCCCCGGCCTTCCTCAGTTTGGGCTCCAGGCGGGGGTCCACCATGCGGGAGATGATGCGGATGCCGGGGTTGAGCATCCTCGCGGTCATGGTGACGTAGAGGGTGTCCTTGTCCGACGGCAGGGCGATGACGATGCCCTTGGCCTTCTGGATGCCGCAACGCAGAAGGTTGGCGTCGTCGGTGGCGTCGCCCTTGATGTGCAAAATGTCCGTGATCTCCCGGCACAGCTCGATGCGGGATTCGTCCTGCTCCAGCAGCACGGACTTTTCCTGGTTCTTGTGCAGCTCCTCCAGCACGTAGCGGCCGGTCTGGCCGCCGCCGCACACGATGATGTGGCCGGTCAGCTTCGCGATTTTTTTCTCCATTTGCCTTTTCCTGAGCATGCCCGACACCTCGCCTTCCACCAGGAGGGCGGTCAGCGTGGAGATGCCGTACATGATGATCCCCAGCCCGAAGGTGATGAGGATCATGGTGAAGATCTCGGCACGGGGATTTCCGGAGACGGGCACGATCTCGCCGTAGCCCACGGAGGTGAGCGAGACCACGGTCATGTACATGCAGTCCAGGATGCGGTGCTCGCCGGCGTAGATGTGATAGTAGCCGGCGGTGCCGGCGAGGACCACGAACAAGATCACCAGAAGGATGAACTGCAGCCGGGTGCGGATTTTCATGGCGTATCGGTTTTCCCGGACGGCGGACCCTCGCCCGGGCACGCGGCCCGTGGGTTCGGGGTTTTCCCCGCCCGCCCTTGCTTGACATCATAGTTACCCTACTTTACCTAGGATCATAAGCAGAAAAAAGTCCTGTCGGTGTTTTTCTCAGGCAAGGAAGTTCCATGAAAGACCAAGCAGGCCAGACATCCCTGAAAGGACAGCTCCTGGTGGCCATGCCGCAGCTTTTGGACCCCCATTTCCACCTCACCGTCACCTACCTTTGCGTGCACAACGCGGACGGCGCGTTCGGCCTGGTGGTCAACCGGGAGATCGCCCGGGCGCGGGCGGACGCGGTGTTCAAAGAGCTTTCCATAGACGCGGAGCCTGCGGCCAGGGACCTGCCCCTTTATTACGGCGGACCTGTGCACCCGG
>JAFDHW010000221.1 GCA_019308705.1 Deltaproteobacteria bacterium | reverse complement strand
TCGCGATAGTTGTGCGCGAGCTGGATGTACTCGACGGAGGACCCGTCCTTGTTCCTGCGCGATACGGTGCGAACGTACATGCCCACTTCATAGGCATATCCTACTCGTCATGCCAAGCATAAAACAACAAATCGTGTGCCTACAGTTTTCGCCGGAAACCAAATACCCCATCCAGCAATGACGCGGCTTTCAAGCGCCCACAGCCCGATTTTTGGCCTACAATTGTCGAAGATGGGTCTACCAAGGGGTGACATAATCGCTTTGGCTGGACACATGGTAAAAAGCGCGCTTGAAAGGTGCGCGGTCGGGATATAGGCTGAAATTTTCCGCCAAAGGACGGCCCGGATGCCCGAAAACCAGCCCCAGATCCTGCACCTGCCCGACAAGCCCCCGGGCGCGTTGCGCGTGGCCACGTTCAACGCCGCCCTTTCCCGCCGCGAGGCCGGGGAGATGCTGGCCGCGCTTTCCGGGACTGCGGACCGGCAGGCACGGGAGGTGGCGGAGATCATCCAAAGGGTGGCTCCGGACGTGCTTCTGCTCTGCGAGTTCGATTACGAGCCGGGCTGCGCGGCCGTGGACCGGTTCCGGGAAAATTACCTGGAGCGGGGATGGAACGGGGCCGCGCCCATCTGCTATGAGCACGCCTTTTGCGCGCCGGTGAACACGGGACGGGACTCCGGGTTCGATCTGGACCGGGACGGGGTGGCCGCAGGAGTGGGGGGGGACGCCGTGGGGTGGGGGTTTTTCCCGGGACAGTACGGCATGGCCCTGTTGTCCAGGTTTCCGGTCGTCTCCAGCCGGGTACGTACGTTCCGGGAGTTTCTGTGGAAAGACATGCCGGGGGCCAACCTTCCCATGGACCCCGAAGCCGGTAAGCCCTGGTATTCCGACGCCGAGCTTTCCGTGCTGCGGCTGTGCTCCAAGAGCCTGTGGGACGTGCCTTTGGACATTTCCGGCAGGACCGTCCACGCCTTGGCCGCCCACCCCACGCCCCCGGCCTTTGACGGGCCCGAGGACGCCAACCGCCGGAGGAACCACGACGAGATCCGGCTTTTGGCGGACTACGCGGACGGAACCGGAGAGTACATCGTGGACGACGCAGGTGTCGCCGGGCCGCTCGGTCCCGGGGAGCGGTTCGTGATCCTGGGGGACCTGAACGCGGACCCGCTGGACGGGGATTCCTTTTTAAATCCCGCGGCCGGGCTGTTGGCCCGGAGGGCGGTGAACGGGGATTTCACGCCCAAAAGCCCGGGAGGCGCGCAATACGGCGGGGAGGGCCGCCTGGGGGACCCGGCGGCGTTCACGGCGGTGTTCCGGCTGCGGGTGGATTACGTGCTGCCTTCGGCGCACGGGTTTTCCATCGCCGGGGGAGGGGTGTTCTGGCCGCCGGAGACCGACGTGTGGCACCGGCTGGTGCGCACGGAGCCTCCGGCCGGGTCCGACCACCGGCTGGTGTATCTGGACCTTGTCCTGGAGGATTGACCCGGCCTACCGGGGAAACAGGGTCTTCTGGGTGGAGCTTACAGGGGGGACCTCGTTCTTCTTGGGGTGGTGCATGGGCAGGGTCACGATGAACGACGCGCCCTTGCCCGGTTCGCTTTCCGCGCGGATGAACCCGCCGTGGCGGTCCACGATCTTCCTGCAAATGGATAGCCCGATGCCCGTGCCCTCATAGGCGCTCCTGCCGTGGAGGCGCTGGAATGGGACGAATATTTTGTCCTTATATTTCTGGTCGAAGCCTATGCCATTGTCGGTGACCCGCACGCACACGGCGTTTTCGCCCCGGGCCTTGCCGCCGGTCTTTATGCGGGTTTTCTCGCAGGACACCACCACCCTGGGGGGCACGCCGGGCTTGTGGAACTTCAGGGCGTTTCCAAGGAGGTTCTGGAAAAGCTGGATCATCTGGCTGGCGTCCGCTTCCAGCATGGGGAAGGTCCCCTCAAGCTCGACGACGCCGTGGGTCTGATGGATGCGTACTTCCAGGTTGGAGACGGCCTCCTTCAGGATCTGGTCCAGGGAAACGGGGGAGAAGGGCTTGGCCCGGGTGGTGACGCGGCTGTAGTTCAGAAGCGAACTGATGAGCTGTTGCATGCGCCGGGCGGCGGAGTCCATGCGCTCGATGTAGTCCGCGGCCGTGGGATCCTCCTCCCGGATACGGGAGCGCAGGCGGTCGCCAAAGGAGCGGATCTTCCTCAGGGGCTCCTGGAGGTCGTGGGAGGCGACGAAGGCGAAGTCCTCCAGTTCCTTGTTGCTCCACTCCAGCTCCTGGGCGTAAGCTTTTAGCTTCTCCTCGGCCATCTTCCCGGGGGTCACGTCCCTGCCGAACAGGATGTAGGACCCGTCGGTGAGCCTGGAGCTTGTCCAGGAGGTGATGATCTCCTGGTTGGCGGTGTGCAGGGGAAAGTCTTCCCAGACGGGATCGCCCTTGAGCATGAAGTTCCTGAACCTGTCCCTCGTGTCCTGCCGGGGAAAGGCTCTCTTTAAGAGGCCCTTTTCCCTGAGATCCGCGATACTCAATCCCGTGGTTTCGGTGAAGGCCTGGTTCGCCAGCTCGCAAATTCCGTTTGCGTCGCAGAACAGGATCATCACCGGGATGTTGTCCACGATCTTCTTTAGGGCCTCTTTCTGGAAGGTCAGGTCCTGCTTGGTTTCGGAAAGCTCGACTCCGCTTTGGGTGACCTTTTCCTTCAACTCTTCGCGGGCCCGTTCCAGGTCTTTCTGCTTTTCCAGAAGCTCGGCCTGGGCTTCCACGTGGCGCATGCCAAGGCTGGCCACTGCGGCAAGCTGGCGCAGCCGGGCCTCGTCCCGGGCGGTGAAATCCTGGCCCTCCTCCTTGTCCGTGACCAGGATCATGCCACCGGGGCTTCCCTCCACGGTGGTGAGCCGGGCACCCAGAAGCCCGCGCAGGGGAGGGTGGGTCTGGGGCAGCTTCTCCAACACGGGCCATCGACGCAGCTTGTCGTCCGTAAGCCGGATGCTTTGGCTTTCTCCGAACAGCTCGTCGAAAATGTCCCCCGCGCCCATGGACAATATCCTGGCGGGAATCCGGCCGTCCCGGGAGCACACGGCCGCCAGGAAGTTTCTCCCGGCGCGGCCGTGGCCGCTGATGCCCGCCCTTGCGCCGGTTATTTCCAGGGCCGCCTCCACCATGGTTTCCATGAGCCCCGAAACGGTGTTTTCCGCAAGCATTCGGATGGTGGCGGAAAACAGGGCCTCGATGCGTTTTAGCCGATTGTCCCGTTCCCGTTCGGCCAGCCCCAAGGCTTCCTTTTCGGCCAGGGCCTTGTCCGTCACGTCCTTGGCCAGAACGAGCACCCCGGCCACGTTCCCCTTGTCGCGGAAGGGCATGAAGTCCACGTCCCAGTAAGATTCTTTCCCGGAGGAGACCTTGGCGGGATGGGAACGCACCGAGACCGGCTTGCCCGTGGAAAACACCTGGTTCAGGATCTGCCGGCTCTTGTCGGCGAAATTGGGGAAAACCTCGGATACGGTTTTGCCCGCCACCGGCTCTTTGAGATCTTGGAAACGGAGGAACGCGGGATTGGCGTAGGCAAAGCGGTGGTCTTCGCCGGTGACCATGGCCACGGCCAGCGGGGCCTGCTGAAAGAAGTGCTCCAGGGTCTGGCGGGGGATTTCGTGCAATTTGGTTCCGCTGGCGTTTGGGGTTTGGGGGTCCTGCGGCATGAAGACTCCTCTTGCGCGGGATCCGCGCTTGAGGCATTGACTTTTCAACGAAAAAAGGAAAGAACCTTCGAGGGAGCGGTTGCTTCACGGTCCCGTTCGATTCCTTTCCCGGCTATACGGCGCTTCTGCCGATTTAATAACGAACGTAGCACCTAATTTTCCACCTTACAAGTTCCCGGTGCCATGACAGGATTTCCCGTGAAAACGGGAAAATATCTTGCGATTCTCGTACGGGTCGCTGGAAGGAAGAACCATGGGGAGAGCGTTTGCTTGGTGGGTTGTTTTCGCGGTGGTCTGCGCGGGCTTTTTGGGGTGCGGCGAGGAACCCCAGGACCGGAAGATGGAGCTGGCCGCCCAGGCCAGGGAGACCATTCTTCAGCTCAAGGCCGAGCGGCTGGCCCTGGAGGACACCATGGCCCAGCTAAACAGCCAGCTTGACAGCATCCGGGATAAGATTTCCTTTTTGGAAAGGGTGCACAACGAGCTGTACCAGGTGGAGGAAAAAATCCACTTCTGGGAGGATTTCGAGTGGGCCAAGTACCAGGCGCCCGTCGCCCTGGCGCTGGTGCTTTTGGTCTGGCTCCTCTACAGGGCCTGGCACAGGAAAAAGAAGACCGCACCCCCGAAGACCGAAACCGAGTGAACGGGAGGCCGGCTGTTTTGAGCGACGGGAAAAAGGGCGGAAAAAAGGCGGGGGAAAAGGGCAGGGCCGCCGGGAAAAAGCCCCCCAGGGCAGGGACCGGCCCGCGGGAATACGATTTGGCCCAACCGGATGAGATTCGCGCCCTGGTCCAGGAGTGTGACGACGACGACTCCCTCAAGGCGGCGGTGCACAACCGGGTGCGCGAGCTGGTGGACGCGGCCGGGTTTGCGAACCGGCTGGTGCTGGTGCTGCACGAGGACCAGCGCCTGCTGCGCAAGCCCCACGCCAACCCCCTTTTCCGCGCGGCCCCGGCTGCGGGCGGCAAAAAG
>JAFDHW010000220.1 GCA_019308705.1 Deltaproteobacteria bacterium | reverse complement strand
TGCGAGGACATCCTGGGCGTTCTGGAACTGTCCTACAAGGACGGCACCACCCACTGGAAGCACGGCGGGATCGTGGGCGTGTTCGGGTACGGCGGCGGCGTCATCGGCCGGTACTGCGACCAGCCGGACACCTTCCCCGGCGTGGCCCATTTCCACACCCTGCGGGTGAACCAGCCCGGCGGCAAGTTCTACACCACCGAGTACCTGCGCCAGCTGTGCGACCTGTGGGAGTTCCGCGGCTCCGGCATCACCAACATGCACGGCTCCACGGGCGACATCATCTTTTTGGGCACCCAGACCCCCCAGCTCGAGGAGATCTTCTACGAGCTGACCCACAACCTGAACCAGGACCTGGGCGGCTCCGGCTCCAACCTGCGGACCCCCTCGGACTGCGTGGGCCAGGCCCGGTGCGAGTACGCCTGCTACGACACCCAGGCGCTGTGCTACCACCTGACCCAGGAGTACCAGGACGAGCTGCACCGGCCGGCCTTCCCCTACAAGTTCAAGTTCAAGTTCGACGGCTGCCCCAACGGCTGCGTGGCCTCCATCGCCCGTTCGGACATGAGCTTCATCGGCCTGTGGCGCGATGAGATCCGCATCGACCAGGAGGCCGTGGCCGCCTACATGGGCGGCGAGATTCCCCCCAACGGCGGCGCCCACGCCGGCAAGGACTGGGGCCCCTTCGACATCCAGAAGGAGGTCATCGACCTCTGCCCCACCAAGTGCATGTGGATGGAAGGCAAGACGCTGAAGATCAACGACAAGGAATGCAACCACTGCATGCACTGCATCAACACCATGCCCAGGGCGCTGCGCATCGGCGAGGACCGCGGCTGCGCCATCCTGGTCGGCGCCAAGGCCCCCATCTTAGACGGCGCCCAGATGAGCTCCCTGCTCGTTCCCTTCATCAAGGTGGAGGAGCCCTACGACGAGATCAAGGAAGTCATCGAAAACATCTGGGACTGGTGGATGGAAGAGGGCAAGAACCGCGAACGGCTGGGCGAGCTCATCAAGCGCCAGGGCTTCCAGAAGCTCCTGGAGGTCACCGGCATCGAGCCCACCCCGCTGCACGTGTCCGAGCCCCGCTCCAACCCCTACATCTTCTGGAAGGAAGAAGAAGTGGAAGGCGGCTGGCAGCGTGACGTGGAAGAATTCAGGAAACACCATCTAAGATAGGGGGTGGCGCAAATGGCATTCATTTCCTCTGGATACGATCCAAACGAACCAATGAAGGACCGGATCACGGATATCGGTCCCCGGAAGTACGAGGAGTTTTATCCGCCGGTCATCGCCAAGAACAAGGGCAAGTGGCTCTACCACGAGATCCTGGAGCCCGGCGTGCTGGTGCACGTGGCCGAAGGCGGCGACGAGGTCTACACGGTCCGCTGCGGCGGCGCCCGCCTCATGAGCTGCCAGATGATCCGCGAGATCTGCGAGATCGCGGACAAGCACTGCGACGGCTACGTCCGCTGGACCACCCGGAACAACATCGAGTTCATGACGGACTCCAAGGACAAGATGGAAGCCTTGAAGGCCGACCTGCTTTCCCGCAAGCAGCCCGGCGGCTGCTTCAAGTTCCCCATCGGCGGCACCGGCGCGGGCGTGACCAACATCATCCACACCCAGGGCTGGATCCACTGCCACACCCCGGCCACCGACGCCTCCGGCCCGGTGAAGGCCACCATGGACGTGCTCTTTGACGAGTTCACCAACATGCGCCTGCCGGCCCAGCTGCGGATCTCCCTGGCCTGCTGCCTGAACATGTGCGGCGCGGTGCACTGCTCCGACATCGCCATCCTGGGCTACCACCGCAAGCCGCCCATGATCGACCACGAGTACCTGGACAAGATGTGCGAAATCCCGCTCGCCATCGCCGCCTGCCCCACCGCGGCCATCAAGCCGGCCAAGGTGGAGGTCAAGGGCGAGACCGTGAACAGCGTGGCGGTGAACCAGAACCGCTGCATGTTCTGCGGCAACTGCTACACCATGTGCCCGGCCCTGCCCCTGGCGGACAAAGAAGGCGACGGCATCGTGATCATGGCGGGCGGCAAGGTGTCCAACCGCATCTCCCCGCCCAAGTTCTCCAAGGTGGTGGTGGCCTTTCTGCCCAACGAGCCGCCCCGCTGGCCTTCGACCACGGACACCATCAAGAAGATGGTCAACGCCTACGCCAACGGCGCCAACAAGTACGAGCGCCTGGGCGAGTGGGCCGAGCGCATCGGATGGGAGCGGTTCTTCGAGGTCTGCGACCTGCCGTTCACCCATCACCTCATTGACGACTTCCGTGATCCGGCGTACTATACGTGGCGCCAGACCACCCAGTTCAAGTTCTAACCGAACCCGCGCTGTGCGCGGAACCTGCTAGCGCGGCGCGGGGAGGTCTTCTCCCCGCGCCGTTCCTTTGAAAGAGGTGAAAATGGCGAACGAAGAGCAGAAACAGAAGGTGTTGGACGCCCTGGCCAAGAAAAAGGGCAAGTCCAAGTTCTACCTCAAGGACTTCTACCCGATGCTGCCGGACTTGAAGCCCCGCGAGGTGAAGAAACTCGTGAACGAGATGGTATCCGAGGGCACCCTGGAGTACTGGTCCTCGGGTTCCACCACCATGATCGGCCTGAAAGGCGCCGGCAAGCAGGCCGCCGCGGAGCACGAGGACTAAAAGGCCTCACTCCCGTGCCTCCCGGCCGGGCGGCGCGCCGAGCAGCATGATGCTTCCCAGGATCACCATAGCAGGGCTTCGCGGAGGTTCCGGGAAGACCATCCTCTCGGTGGGGCTCATCGCCGCCCTGAACGCGTCGGGCAAGAACGTGGTCCCCTTCAAGAAGGGACCCGACTACATCGACGCCGGCTGGCTCTCTTTGGCCGCCGGAAAGTCCTGCTCCAACCTCGACACCTTCCTGGTGGACCCGGCGGAGGCCTTGCGGCTCTTTCTCCGCCGGGCCCGCCCGGAATCCATCTCCGTCATCGAGGGCAACCGGGGCCTGTTCGACTCCATCGACCCGGAAGGCTCCACCTCCACCGCCGAACTGGCCAAGCTTTTGGTTTGCCCCGTGGTGCTGATGGTGGACTGCACCAAGACCACCCGCACCATGGCCGCGCTCCTTCTGGGCTGCTCCCACTTCGACCCCCAGGTGGACATCCGGGGCGTGGTGTTGAACCGGGTGGCCGGCTCCCGCCACGAAAAGAAGCTTTCCGACAACATCGAAAAGCACGTGGGCATCCCGGTTTTGGGCGCGTTTCCCAAATTGACCGGCGCGGACTTCCCCGAGCGCCACATGGGCCTTCTGCCCACGCCGGAGCACGCCAGGGCCCGGGAATCCGTCGTCGCCATGGGCAAGATGGTGAAACAGTACGTGGACGTAGACGCGGTGGCGAACATCGCCCGCACGCCGCTCATCCCCGCGCCCGGCCAACCGGAAACGCCCGCCGCCAAAGCCCCGCCCGTGGTCAACGGCCGCCCCGTGGTGGGCGTGGCCATGGACTCCGCGTTTACCTTCTACTACCCGGAAAACATAGAAGCCCTGGAAAACGCGGGCGCGGTGGTAAAGCCCGTAAGCCTGCTGTCCGGGGAAGGCCTCTCAGAAATAGACGCCCTGTACATCGGCGGCGGGTTTCCCGAAACCCACGCCGAGGCGCTTTCGGCAAATCCGGTATTGTCCGGGGAGTTGAAGGACCTGGTGGAAAAGGGGCTGCCCGTGTACGCGGAGTGCGGGGGGCTCATGGTCCTGGGCCGGGAGCTGGTTTCCGGCGAAAAAACCTTTCCCATGGCCGGGGTGCTGCCCGTGCGCTTCGGCCTGTCCGAACGCCCCGTGGGCCACGGCTACACCGTGTGCGAGGTGCAGGGCGAAAACCCCTTCTACCCCAGGGGAACCGTCTTGAAGGGCCACGAGTTCCACTACTCCTACCCCCTGGACTTCACCGGCCCGGAAGATTCCCTGGCTTTTGCCATGACCCGGGGCAAGGGCTTCGCCTGCCGCCGCGACGGCATAGTCCACAAGAACGTCCTGGCCACCTACACCCACGTCCACGCCCTGGGCACCCCCCAATGGGCCCCTGCCCTGGTCGCCGCCGCAGACAGGTTTCGCAGGGAAAAAGAAGGCTCCTAAAAAACGGGGCCAATCCCCTCCAAAAGAAACCCTGTTTTTTCCGCTACGTTGGAGCCCGGCCCGTTTCCATTTTTCGCGGATGCCGCCGCCCGAGAAAGGTCAGTTCAGCGACACGGGCAGTTCCATGCCTTCTCCGGGCGGGGTAAGGTCCTCGGCGCGCTGGAGACTTTCCGCGTGGTTGAGCATCCAGGCGGAAAAGCAACGTTTCAGGCCGGGGTCCAAAAAGACCACCATCTCGCCCATGGATTTCAGTTCCTCGACGACTTTCCAGTACAAATGCATAAGATTCCTCCGCGTGCGTTCGTCATCCGCCCATGTTAGGGGAGGATCGCGCCGCTGTCCATAAAAAGAAAAAGGATCGCACGACGCGCGTGGCGCTGTCCCGGAAAAACGAGGAGGCCGCGCACGCGGAATCGGCGGCGCGCCCGGCGGCGGAAGGAGTGGAGGGCCGCGTGCTGTCCGGCCCGCGGAACCGGACCACAAAACGGCTTCCATCGCCCCGGGAGCGCCGGATTCCGCCCTTCCACCCGGCATGGGACCGCAAGAAACAAGCTTTCCTTGGTTGAC
>JAFDHW010000219.1 GCA_019308705.1 Deltaproteobacteria bacterium | reverse complement strand
TTTCCGCGCTGGCCGCGTTATCGGGGCTCGGCGTACCAAAGTACGCCTTCACCCCTCTAGCCTTGCCAGCACGGAAATCAGGCTTCGTGAATAATCCGGGTTAGGAGTATTATTAGCGGATGATGGGAAAATACGCTCCGCCTTTTTTGAAGGAATTCTGACGTTGGCGGAATTTTTCACCCTTCGGGCTCGTGAATAATCCGGGTTAGGCAGACGGTAGAGGGGTTTTTTCCACGTTCAAACCCGCCCTTTCGGAAAACGCATGGCAAAGGTATTGCTCGTCAAGGCGGCCGGTGGGCCGCCTTACCAGATCACCCCGCCCCTGGGGCTGTTGTACGTCGCTTCCGCGGCCCGCAAGGCCGGCCACGACGTGCGGTTCGCGGACCTGCGTTTGAAGGGCGGGCAAAAGGACATGGCCCGCCTGATCAAGAATTTCCGGCCGGACGTAGTGGGCATAAGCGCCGTGTACCCGGAAATGGGCTTTCTGTGGGAAACCGCGGGGGAGGTCAAAAGGCAAACCCGGGGCCGCGCGCTGGTGGTGGCGGGCGGGCCCTGCGCCTCCACCGCACCCGAAGAGGTCCTTTCCCGGCCGGACATGGACTTCGCCCTCGTGGGGGAGGGAGAAGAAACTTTTCCCGCGCTCCTGGACGCCGTGGACCAGGGATTCACCCCAAAAGACCTGCCGGGCCTTGCCTTTCGGTGGAAGGAAAAAGTCCGGGCCAACCCCGCCCCGGATTTCATGGAAAACCTGGACGTTCTTCCCCGTCCCGCCTGGGACCTGGTCGATTTTTCCCGCTACGAAAAGGCCCTCCGCACCCACATGTTGAAACCCCGGCGATACGCCGCGGTCATGACTTCCCGGGGGTGCCCCTTTGGTTGCATCTACTGCCACAAGATCCTGGGCAAGAAATTCCGCCCCCGCAGCCCCCAAAACGTCGTGGACGAGATGGAACACCTGGTCGCTCGGTACGGAGTGCAGGAAATCGAGGTCTGGGACGACGTGTTCAACGTGGACGCCAAACGGGCGGAGAAAATCTGCGACCTGATCATCGAAAGGAGACTGAACGTGCGTTTGTCCATGCCCACCAACGTGCGGGCGGACATCATGCCCCCCCGGCTGCTGCGGAAAATGAAGGACGCCGGACTCTACTACATGGGCATCGCCGTGGAAACGGGCTCTCCGGAAAAACAGAAACTGCTGGGGCGCAACTTCTCCCTTGAAAAGGCCCGCCAAACCATGGAACTCGCCCGAAAACTCTCCATTACCACCACGGGGTTCTTCATGCTGGGGCTGCCCGGAGAAACCGCCGAGGAAATGGAGCAAACCATCTCCTTCGCGTGCCAAAGCCCCCTTAACTTCGCCACGTTCAACACCTTGAGGCCCTACCCCAACACGGTCCTGTGGGACATGTGCGGGCAGGAGGTCCACGGGAAAGACCCCAAGAAGCTTTTGTACGTGAACACCTCCGACAACCTGAGCAGCCTCCCCGACAAGGAGTACGCCAGGGTGGTCCGGTCGGCCATCCGGCGTTTTTACGCCCGGGGGTTTGACCGAATCCTTTTGTCCGGGGCCTTCCGGCACATTTCGCTGGGAGCGGCCGCAAAGGAATACCTTCTCCGCATCACCCCGGGACAACGGTTCTGACATGGCCAACGTGCTGATGCTCAAGGTGGGTGGAGGCCCGCCGTTTCAGATCACCCCTCCCTTGGGGGCGCTTACCCTGGCGGCGGTGGCCCGGGCCCACGGCCACGACTGCCGCTTCGCGGACCTGCGCCTTACGCGGCCGGAAAAGGCCGTCCCCCGCCTGGTGGAGGAGTTCTCTCCCCACGTGGTGGGCATCAGCGCCATGTACTCGGAGGCCGGCGCCGTGGAAAGGGCGGCTGCCCTGGTCAAGAAGGCCAGCGGCGGAAAGGCCCGGGTGGTCGTGGGAGGCCCCTATCCCACCACCGCGCCCGAACGGTCCCTGAGCCACCCGGGCGTGGACCTGGCCGTGGTGGGGGAGGCCGAGCGGACCTTTCCCCTGGTCCTGGATCTCCTGGAAAACCCGTCCCCGGGCAACCCGGACGACATCCCGGGCGTGGCTTTCCGGCATGGAAACGACGTGCGGCTGAACCCCGGCCCCAAGCCCCTGGAGGACCTGGACTCCCTCCCTTATCCCGCCTGGGACCTGGCGGATTTTCAACGCTACCGCAGGGCGCCCCGGGTAGCCATGCTAAGACCCAGGCGCTACGCCGTGATCATGACCTCCAGGGGCTGCCCCTACAAATGCATTTTCTGCCACAAGACCATGGGCACGCGTTTCAGGCCCATGAGCCCCGCCCGGGTGGCGGACGAAATGGAGCACGTGGTGGGCCGGTTCGGGGTGGAGGAATTCGAGGTCTGGGACGACGTGTTCAACCTGGATGAACAGCGGGCGGCCGCCGTCTGCGACCTGATCCTTGAACGGGGGCTGAAGGTGAAACTGGCCTTTCCCGCCAACCTGCGGGCAGACCGGATGACCGTCCCGCTCATGGAAAAGATGCGGGCCGCCGGTCTTTACTTCATGGGGGTTTCTTTTGAGACGGGCTCGCCACGCTGGCAGAAAAAGATCGACAAGCACTTTGACGTGGACCGTGCATGGGAAACCGTGGAAACCGCCGGGAAACTGGGAATAACCACCCTGGGCTTCTTCATCCTGGGCTTCCCCGGAGAGACCGCCGAAGAAATGGAGCAGACCATCGACCTGGCCTGCAGGTCTTCGTTGAACTTCGCCACCTTCTACACCCTCCGCCCCTTTCCCAAGACCCCCCTTTGGAGAATGTGCCAACAAGCCGGCTACCGGCTGCGGCCGGAACAGTCCATGTACGTGTCCACGGCCCACAACTTGAGCGCGGTGGAAGACAGGCGGTACGCCCGCATCGTCCGATCCGCCTACAGGCGCTTCTACGCCGCCGCGCCCAGGCGCATCTTCCTCTCCGGAGCCTTCCGGGACGTCTGCCTCTCTACAGCCTTGAAGGAATTTCTCCTGCGCCAGACCCCCCTGCGGTAATTCGCCGGTTTCTTCAGCTTCCCGGCCCGGGCGGCTTGCCCGCCTGCGCGGCCTGGCCCCGGTCATGGTCCGCAACGGACGGGGCGACGCCCTCTCCCCTGGGAATCTCTTTTCCCAGCACGGGCAGGATCTTGCGGAAGGCGTCCATGACGTGCTGCACCGAATCCAGGCGCACGCCGGGATTCTGAGCGCTGGACCGGAAGGCGCCGGCGATGAACTTCCTGTAGGGCGCGTTGGGAGGAAGATCGACGTACTGGAGCCTGAGGAGGTTGTACACGGCGATGGCCAAGGCCCGCCCATAACGTTCTTTGCGCCCGGTCTCCCCCAGCCGTTGGGACAGCTCGTAGGCATAGGCCAGCGACTCGGTGAACACGGCGTCCGACGAGGAGTGGGTGCCCGAGGGACGGTCGGGCGCCAGGTCCAGAAACCGGCCCAGGTGTCTGCCGTGGCGCTGGATCTTCATGAGCTTGTCGTTCAACACGAACACGGCCTCGGCGTATTCGGGTTTCGGGTCGTGGGCGTACAGGGCGCACAGGGAAAACGTCTGCCAGGGCACGTAGGCGGGGTAGTAGTTCTCCTCGATCTCGTCCACGTACTTCTTGAGGTAGAACTCCTGGATTTCCGCGGCCTTTTCCCACACCTCGGCGTTGCCCGTCCGCCTGGCGTAATCCGTGATGGCAAGGATGGCCTCCCCGGAAAAATAGGCCAGGGTGTAGGCGGGCAGGTAGCTGTAGCGGGGCTCGTGGTAAAAGGGTTTGAACCCGTCGTCGCGGAAGAGGTACACGATGCCCTGGTAGATCTTTTCCGCCTCTTTTTCGTGCTGGGGAAAGAAGGGGCTGGCGCACAGGGTGCGCAGGGCCATGGCGTTGGCCCCCAGCTCGGATTCGCCGTCGTAGAAGATGATGCCGTGGCCCCGGGAGTTTTCCCGGTACCAGTAGTTGAGGATGAAATCCAGGTTCCTCCGGTGGAGACCGGCAAGACTTGGATCCTCCCCGGCCATCTGGGCCAGGAGCCGGGAACTCATGAGCTGCCGGATCATGCTGTTGGAGTAGGAGTAAACCCCCTGGATCGGGTCGAAATAGTAGGGAAAGATCACGTCCCCGGAAATGCTGTTGACGAACCACTGCCTGGCCGCGGAGTAGCTGGCGGCCACCGCCGGGGCCATGGCCTCCTCCACCAGGGAGGGAGGGCTTCCGGAAAGCCAGGGCACCCGCTGGGCAGCCTGGTCCCAGTCCACGGGAGGCGGCGCGGGAGGCTTGGCGGGCGATTCACGGAGAACTTCGGCCTGGGGCTCCCAGCTCGGGGTGGGGGCCCTTCCTGCCAGGGCCGCCGCGGGAAGGAAAAAGGCCGCCAGGCACACGATCAGAACCCCCCGCCCAGCCTTGCCTATTCCATGAAAAAACGCCATCTGCAGTAGGTGTCCTCCGGGTGAGGATCCGGCGGAGCAAAATCGCAGGCCACGCGGATGCGTTCGTCCACCACCCGTGCCAGACCCTCAAATTCCTTCTTGTGCATCTCCTTGCACACGTACTCGCCAAGGCCGCGCTTCTTGCGGGCCTCCTGGGTGGGGCAGGAGGGCACGGTGACCACCAGTTCGCCGCCGGACCTCTCCATGTCGTAGCCGATCAACAGGGTCCAGGGGTACAGGG
>JAFDHW010000218.1 GCA_019308705.1 Deltaproteobacteria bacterium | reverse complement strand
TGGAACAGGGGCAGGAAAACGAGCACGGTCATGCCGTCGTCCAGACCCATGGCCTCGATGGCCCCGTTCACGTCCGCCAGCACGTTCTTGTGGGAAAGAAGCACGCCCTTGGGGTTGCCCGTGGTGCCGGAGGTGTAGAAGATGTAGGCCGTGTCCTCGGCGTCCGCGTCGCAGGCAACCGGGGTTTCGTCGCCCTCGGCCATGAGCTTGTTGAAGGACACGTGCTCGTCCCGGGGGTTGTCGCCCACCTCGATGATGGTCTCCAGGTTGGGGCAGTCGCCCTTGATCTCGTCCAAAATGGGCAGGTACTGCTCCTCGATGATCAGGCCCGGCGCCTGGGAGTCGTTCAGCAAGTACTCCACCTCCGGCGCCTTCCACCACCCGTTCACCGGACCGGCCACGGCCCCGATCTTCATGATGGCAAAGTAGGCGATCAAGGTCTCCGGGCTGTTCTGGACCATCACGTGGACAAAGTCGCCCTTTTTGAATCCCTGGTTTTTCAACGCGTTGGCCAGGATGTTCACCCGCCGGCCGAAATCCGCGTAGGTCACTGTCCGGTCGTAGTACTGGATGAACGGGTTGTCCCCGTATTTTTCGACTCTTTCATCCAAGAAGCTGCCGAGGTTCATGGTGCCTCCTTGGTAGGCTGGTTCTGGCAAAGGAACCTTTATCCGCAACGCCCTAGCAGGGCGGCTGGTCGGTCAGGAGCATGAGGACGGTCCACAGGGTGCCGCCGAAACCCGAGGCCAGGGCCTGGCGCACGTCCTTGGGAATCTGGTGGTCCCCGGCCTCTCCCATGACCTGCAGGGCCGCCTCGGCCACCCGCACCAGGGCCGTGGCCCCGATGGGGTTGGAGGCGATGACCCCTCCCGAGGGGTTGACGGGAAACTTGCCGTTGATGCGGATCTCCTCGTTTTCGATGAGCTTCAGGTGCTCGTCGCCCTCCAACAGGAGGAAGTCCCGCAGCCAGTCCGCCCCCCACCAGGAGGAGGGGTCGTACATCTCGAAACAGTCGATCTCCTCCACGGGGTTCTTGATGCCCTGGCGAGCAAAGAGCTTCTCCGCGCAGTAGCGGTGGGTGCTCTTGACCGGGCCCTCGCCGAACACCACGAACAATTCCTCGCGGTGGGCGGTGATGTGGTCCTTGACCCAGGCGATCCTGCGGTCCCCGCGGATCTGCCTGGCCTTTTCCTCGCTGGCGAAGATGACCGCGCACGCGCCGTCGGACTGGGAGCACATGTGGATCATCCGCAGCTCCCCCACCAGGGCCGGGGAGGTGGCGGCCAGGTCGTCCGCCTGGTCCATGGACAGCCCCAGGCGGCGGTGGGCCTTCTTGTTGAGCATGGCGTGCTCGTCCATGATGATGCGGTACTTCATGGACGCCTTCTTGGCCCGTTCCTCGCCGAACTCCGTGATCATCTGCTCGGCGGTCATCCCCGTCAGCGCGCCGGTCTGCAACTGGCGGGACCACAACGGGTCCGCCATGTTGGTGATGCCGCCGGTGGTGTGGCCTTCCTGCAGTTTTTCGAAGCCGACGGCCATGACCACGTCATGCAGCCCGCTGGCCACCAGGTTGTCCGCCGCGCAGGCCAGGGTGGCGCCGGTGGTGCCGCCGGTGGTGACCCGCAGGTTCTCCTTGCCCCAGCCGCCGGTGCCGAGCACGTGCCAGCAGTCCGGCTGGTGGACCATCTCGAAAAGCTCCATGTTGCCGTGGACGACGCAGTCCACGTCGTCCATGGTGATGCCCGCGTGCTCCAGGGCCTCCACCACGGCCTCGTGGATCATTTCCGGCTGGTTGACATCTTCCCGGTGGCTGGAGAAGACGCTCTGGCCGACTCCCACTATGCCGACGTTTCTGTTCTTGCTCATGGAAACCTCCTAATCCCTCTCCAGAACGACCACGGTGTGATACTGGCCCGCCGGACCCATCACGCCGTGGGCAAGGGCTTTCTTTGCTCCGTCCACCTGGTGTTCGCCGGCCTCGCCCTTAAGCTGCAGCGCGCATTCCGCCGCGCGGACGAGCCCGCCCAGGATCAGGGGATTGCCCGCCAGCATGCCGCCGGAGGGATTGACCGCCGGCCCGCCGTTCTCGCCCAGGGAATCCACGAAGGCGGGGCCCGCGTTGTCTTCGCACAGGCCCAGGCCCTCGGCCCACATGGGCTGCTGGTAGGCGTACTGGTCGGAGAGTTCCACCACGTCGAATTCCGCCTTGGGGTCCTTGACGCCCGCGCGCTTGTAGGCGCGCTCGGCGGCCTTTTTCAGGGCGAAGTTGTCCGCGTAGTCCCGGTCGCCCAGAAAGAAGCTGTCCATGCAGTTGCCGGTGCCGGAAATCCACACGGGCTTGTCCGTGAGCTTTTTGGCGAGTTCCTCCTTGGCCAGGATCATGCCCACGCACCCGTCGGACACCGGGTAGGCGTGCAGCTCGCGGATGGGGTCGGCCAGAAGCGGGGAGTTCATGACCTCCTCGGCCGTGACCGGCGCCACCTCGTTGGTGTACTTGTTCTTGGCGGCGTTTTCCCGCGCCCGGACCACCACCCTGGCCAGCTGCTCCTCGGAAAGCCCGGAGCGCAGGCCGTAGGCGCGGGCCTGGAGGCCGGCGGCGGCCAGAAAATCCAGGCCCACCGGCCGGGTGTAGTAGGGATCGAAGGCCATGTGGGTGACCAGGTTCCTGCTCTCGCCCTGGGACTCCTTGCAGTGGCCGATGATGAGCACTACGTCCTGGTGGCCGGAAAGGATGGCGGCCAGCCCGTAGTACACGGCCTGGAGGCCTTCCTGGGCCACCTTTTCCTCGCACCGGAAATGGGCGCCCAACACGTCGGTCATGCCGGAGTCCGAAATGGTCCGGGCGTCGAACACGTCATCGGATACGCTGATGGTCATGTTGATGCCCTTGTCCTCGGAAAAATCCAGGCCCGTCTGGGCAAGGAGTTCTTCCAGCACGTCCAGGGCCATTCCCTGGAACCGCTGGTACCATTTGTTCCGCTCGTAAGTGGTCTGTGCCACGGCACAAATTCCCACTCGCTTCATGGCTCTCCTCCTTGGCTTTGCGGATGGCCGGCGCTCCCGGCCGGGCAAAAAAACCGTGAAAAACCAAAAAAGGCATCGGGCCTGCGCCCGCTCTTTTTCCGGGAGGAAACTCCCGACGGCCCGAGGCCGCGGTCAGGCGAAACAGTTCCAGAAATCGCCGCTTTTGATGGCCCGCAGGATCGAATCCTTACGCTTCTTGGCGTCCATCTCCACCCAGGCGCGGCCGATCATCTGCCGGGTGTGGGAGTCGTCGGTGGCCACCTTGGGGAAAGGGATGCGGTCGGTGTCGTACTCCGGGGTGTAAAACCCCTTGCTGGTGATCTCCACCGCGTCCAGGGGCACCTGGGCGCCCACCTCGTGGATGCGCTCGATGGCCCGTTCCAGGGGCAGACCCATCTCGTCGGGGTGGTTGAAGATGTGCAGGACCTCGTCGTCCCCGGGTATCCTGTTCACGTGGTGATAGCCCTTGGCGAACACGGTGAGCTCCACGCCGGCAAACACGATCATGTCCGTGGGCAGGGAGTCCACCCGGTCGTAACACCCCTTTTTCATCAAGAAATCATGGTCCGTCAGCGCGATGAAATCATACCCCTGCGCCTCGTGGGCCCCGATGACCTCGTAGATGGAAAGCTCCCCGTCCGAGCAGGTGGTATGCACGTGCAAGGCGCCCTTCAACACCATGGCGGCTCGTGGGACCGGGCGGCCTGCGCCGCCGGCCCCCTTTTCCCTTTCCAACGCGGGTATACGGGGCGCGGCGCGGCCGCGCGCGAATGCGCCCCCTATACCCCATGGTTGTGATCCGGGGCTTATCAGCCCCCCCAGAGGTTCTTTAGCCCCCCCTCGATGAACGACAGGGCGTCGTCGGCGATGTCCATGAGGTCCGCGGAGGGGTCCTGCCAGATGAGATACTGGTAGGCCAGCCGCTCGTACATGCCCACGATGGACACGGCCAGGACCTCCGCGGTGTGCTCCCTGCGCCAGGAGACCCCCAGGGTGTCGGCCAGGCGGTTTAACGCGCCCGCCACATCGCCGATGAACTTGTCCAGAAAGGCCTTTCTGCTGGCCTCCACCCCGGGCGACTGGCCCACGGACTCCCGGAAGATGATGGCGAGCTTCTCCGGGTACCGGGTGCAGAACTCCGAGAAAAAGGACAAGCCCGCGTTCTTGAACCCCTCCATGGTGGCGTCCGACTGGCGGAACTTGGAACCCACCAGTTCCCGGAGGGTGTAGGCGATCTCGTTCAGCAAATGGAGGAGCAGGTCCTCCTTGTTCTTGAAGTAGAAGTACACGGTGCCCACGGAGACCTCTGCCAGCTCGGCGATGCGTTCCATGCTCGCTCCGTGGTACCCCTCGGAGGCAAAGAGTTTCTCCGCCGCCGCAAGGATGGTCTGGTATCTCTGCTCCCGCTCCCGCTGCCTGCGGAGGGCGCTTTTGGACACCACCCGGCTCTTGCCGTTGCCGTTTTCCGCCATGGTCTTTCCGTACTCGGGTCTTTTAGCCCGAATTATTCATGAAAAATTTCATCGAATAAAATATTTATACGGATTTAAACAGGTTAAGTGCCAACGGAAGGGTCCTTGAAAAATGCACGCTGTTTCTTTGAGGAATGCTGACATCGGCGAAATTTTTCACCCTTCCGGCGAGCCCGATTCACGCGATAGCTGCGTCAGGAGGCGGTCGC
>JAFDHW010000217.1 GCA_019308705.1 Deltaproteobacteria bacterium | reverse complement strand
TGGCCTGCCACTTCCGCATCCTGAAAAAAGCCTCCCGGGTGGGGCTTACGGAAACCAACCTGGGCATCATGCCCGGCTACGGCGGCACCCTGCGCCTGCCCCGGATCATCGGCCGGGCCAAGGCCCTGGAGTGCATGCTCTTGGGCCGCCAGATGGATGCGGAGGAGGCCCTTTCCCTGGGCCTGGCCCACCAGCTGGCCGAGGACGGGGAGGGCAAGACCATGGAAGCCGCCATGGCCCTGGCCGACACCCTGGCCGGCCGTCCGCCCCTGGCCGTGAAAGCCATCCTCAAGGTCCTGGCCGCGGGCCCCTCCATGTCCCCGGAAATGCACCTGAAAATGGAACGCGAGGAATTGGCCGCCCTGTTCACCACCCAGGACACCATGGAAGGCATGATGGCCTTCGCCCAAAAACGCCCCCCGGTGTTCAAGGGGGAATAGCCGGGGAGCTTCATTTGCTGAAAACAGCGAGGGGGACCTTTGCAAAAAGGTCCCCCTCGTTTCTATTTTTAAAAGGCCTTCCGGGCCGGGAATGGTCGCGCATTTCCCATGGTGCGAGCCGGTAACCCGCCCGATATGTCATTCCCGCGAAGGCGGGAATCCATCTTCTACAAACAAGATATTATTCCTTTGATCTTCCACTTGGCCGGTCAACCGACCAGGAACAAGAGGATTTTTGCCCATTCCAGTGGATTCCCGCTTTCGCGGGAATGACGCTGTGGCTCCGGGACATACCCCTTAACCCAGCCGCGCCTCCGAGGGCTTGAGGATGGGCAGGAACACGGGGCGGGGCAGCGGTTTCAGTTCCAGGGCGGCGTGGGAGCACTGGTGGACGCACTGGCCGCAGCCGATGCAGCGTTTTTCGAGGATGCGAACCTTTCCGCCCTTTACCTTGACGGCGGTGGTGGGGCAGTGCCATTCGCAGTCGCCGCAGCCGACGCAGGCGGATTCGTCCTTTACCCGGGCTATGTGGTAGGCGTTGAAGTGCATGGGCAAAAAGCCCCGGTTGTAGGAGCCGTACACGCCGCAGCAGTCCCAGCAGCAGTTGCAGATGGCCGCGGGCGGCAGCTTGGGGTCGTCGCGTTCGTGGAACACGGTGTGCACCACGCCCGCGTCGCGGGTTTCCTCCAGAATCTTCAAGGCGTCCTTGGTGGAAATGGACCGGCCGAACTTGGCCTTTACCGCGTGGTAGGCCAGTTCGCCCACCACCAGGCAGGATTCCGCGGGCACGCCGAACCGGCAGGATTCGTCGGACATCTTGCGCCACTGGCGGCAGAAGCAGTGCATGAGGGCCACGTTGTCGTTTCTGCCCGCGCGTTCCACCAGCTCGCAGGCGTCGTCCGCGGGGTAGACGTTGAACCCGGAGTGGTCCACGTTCCGGTTCACCCGGATCACGCCCTTGGCCGGCGCCGCGCCGGCGACCGGGGCGATGGACTGGTAAGGCTGGGTGATGTGCCGGTATACCAGGTTCTGGATGTTGCGGAAGGGAAACTTGGCCCCCAGCTTGAGGGCGTCGATGAGGTTGGAAAACCGCCGGACGAACTCCTTTTCCTGCTCGCCCTCGCCGCCGCGGCACAGTTGCAGCTCCATCCATCCCACCAGGATGGGGGCCAGCTCAAAGGTCGGCGGCGTGGTGGACCGCTCCCACAGCAGCCCCTTGTCCAGCAGGCCGTGGAACAGGTCCGCGAATTCGTCCTGCTTCATGCCGGACAGGGCAAAAAGCTCCTCGTAGGTGCGGCGCTGGGTCCCCGCTTTCAGGAGAAATTCGGTTTCATCCTCGTTCATGACCAGGTCCATGATGTCCAGCAGCGGACGCACCACGGGGATGGGCATCTCGTTCTGCTGGTTCATGAGCTTGGCAAGGGCGCGGAGTTTCTGCTTGCGGACAAAAGAAAGCTCGGGCATGGCGTCTCCTGACGGGATAGGGGTGAAGGGGGCGAAGCCTTTTGCGTGCATCGTCCGGCATTTGTAGGACAAAATCCCGGGGTTTGGCAAGACGGGCGGCCGGGGGGTTGATCCGGCAGGAAGAAAGCGTATGGTAAGACACCGATTTTCAAGGGAGACAGGCGGTTGGCCAAGCGTTTTTCCATAACCACCCTGGGCTGCAAGGTGAACCAGTACGACTCCTGGCGGCTGGCCGGGGAGCTTGTCCGCCTGGGGTGGGAGCAGGCGGGGGAAGGGGAGCCGGACTTGGTGGTGGTGAACACCTGCGCGGTGACCGCTGCGGCGGCCCGCCAGAGCCGCCAGGCCCTCCGCCGCGCCGGGCGGGAGCATCCGGACGCCCTTCTGGCCGCCACGGGGTGCCAGGCCCAGGCCGCGGCCGGGGAACTTGCCGCCATCCCGGGGGTGGCCCTGGTGGCGGGAAACCCCCAGAAGCCCGTCCTGGCAAGGATGCTGGACCAAGCCTCGCCGGGCCCCTGCCGGGTGGAGGTGTCCGACGCGCGGGCCTGCCGGGAGTTCGGGGCGCCGGACCGCCTGGTGGCCGGAGACCGGGCGCGTCCTTTTCTCAAGGTCCAGGACGGTTGCGACGCGTTCTGCACCTACTGCGTGGTGCCCGCCACCCGCGGACCGTGCCGGAGCATGGACCCGGAGGCCGCGCTCGCCCACCTTTGCGGGCTGGCGGGCATGGGCTATGGCGAGGCGGTGCTCACGGGCATCCATCTGGGCAGGTACGGTGTGGACCTTGGCCCGGAACACACCCTGGAAAGCCTGGTACGCCGGGCCGTGGCCCTTTTGGATGCGCCCCGCCTGCGCCTAAGCTCCCTGGAGCCGGACGAGTTCGTTCCCGGTTTCCTTTCCCTGGCCGGAAAGGATAAGGGCGTGTGTCCCCACTTTCATCTTCCCCTGCAGAGCGGAAGCCGGGCCGTTCTCTCCCGCATGAACCGGCCGTACACGCCGGAGCTGTTCGCGTCCGTGGTCCGGGAGATCGCCGCGGCCCTGCCCCACGCCGCGGTGGGTGCGGACGTACTGGCGGGGTTTCCCGGGGAGACGGAGACGGACTTCGCCGAAACCCTCGCGCTGTTGGAATCCCTCCCCTTGGCGTACCTGCACGTGTTCCCCTTTTCCCCCCGGCCGCAGACCCCGGCGGCGACGTTTTCCGGCCGGCCGGACGCCGCCGCGGTGCGCGCCCGGTGCGCCGCGGCCAGGAAGCTTTCGGACCGGAAGCGCGGGGCTTTTTACCGGCGCATGGAAGGCCGGATGCTCTTTGTTTCCGCCCAGGGTCCGGTTGCGCCCGGAAGCGGCGAGTGGACCGGGGTGTCGGAAAACTACGTGCCCGTGCGCTTTGTCCCCAACAAGTCCGTGGCCCCGGGTACGCTCCTGCCCGTGCGGGTGGAGTCGGTGCGGGGCGAGAAGGTGGTTGCCAAGCCCCTATGATGCCTTCTTTTTTGCCGGGGCCATTGACTTGTCCCGCCCGTTCTGGTTTTTGGTTAAGATACTGCTTTTGCGGATGCGGCCTCTCCATGCCCGCGGCTTCACCCGGGCCGTCCCGGAAAATGTTTGCCGGAAAACGCCATGACCAGCATCCTCCTGGTGGATGACGAACGATCCCTTCTTCTTTCCATGGCCGAGGGGCTGGAGGCGTTCGTGCCCGATTTCAAGGTGCACACGGCTTCCAACGGCAAGGAGGCCATGGAGGTGTTCGACCACCGGGAGGTGGACATCCTGGTCACGGACCTGCGCATGCCCGAGGTGGAGGGGTTCGAGCTGTTGGAGTGGGCCTGCGCCAAAAAGCCGGGTCTTCCCGCCATCGTGCTCTCCGCGTTCGTCACCCCCCGCATCGAGGAAAAGCTCAAGGAAATGGGCGCGTGGGAGGTCCTGGTCAAGCCCCTGGACTTCAAGATGCTGGCCGCCTCCATCCAGTCCATCATGGATCGCCGGGGCGAGGGGCCCCCAGGCGCCGCGCCGCCGGAGGACCTTCCGGGGCTGCTGGTCCACCTGGAGAAGGAAGGTTCTTCGGCCCTGGTGGACGTGCGTGGCGCCGGGGGTGCGGGCTACTTTTTGGTTTCCCGCGGCGAGGTGCTGGACGCGGCCTGCGGCCGGCTTTCCGGCGAGGAGGCGGCGCTTTGCATGCTGCGGTGGGAAGACGCGGCGTCCATGGTGAAACCG
This sequence comes from Deltaproteobacteria bacterium, assembly GCA_019308705.1. GTDB lineage: Bacteria > Desulfobacterota > Desulfobacteria > Desulfobacterales > Desulfatibacillaceae > JAHJUF01. The sequence continues at coordinate 627 of JAFDHW010000217.1, read as the reverse complement.
CCGCCTGCCGAGCGGTTCGAGCGGAACATTTTCGTGGACGCAGACACCCTCGTGCGCCGGGCCCTGGGCTCCGCCGAAGAAGCCGCGAAGCCGATGGACGAGGCCGGAAGGCTCACGGCTTCGGACCTGGATTTTCTCGCCCGGCTCCGGGACCCGGCCCAACCCCGGGACCCTGACCGCCGGGAGCGGCCTCCCGCGTCCGAGCCGTCCCTGGACTCCAAGACCTCCCGGGCGCTTACGGAGATCCTGGCGGTCATGGCCGAGGACCTGGAGCAAGTGGGGCTTTTGGCGGTGGTGGATTTCAGGGGCGGCGTGCTGGCCTCGCACGGCCCATGGTCCAGAGAGAAGGCGGACCTGGGCTCCGGCCTGGCCCACGCGCTGGACCGGGTCAGGCTGGTGGTGGTCGGCGCGGGCTTGGGCAGCCTGGAGGAGATGATGGTGGAAACCTCCGAGGCCTGGGTGCTGGTGCGCCGCGCGGGGGCGGAGGCCTTCCTGGCCCTGGCCCTGGGCAAGGACGCCACCCTGGGAAACGCCCGGATGGTGGCCGGCAGGTACGCCGAATCCGTAGCCGGCCAGCTTTCCCAAGTGCGGTGAAGGCCCGGACGTCCCGCGTCCGGGCCTTTTTTC
>JAFDHW010000216.1 GCA_019308705.1 Deltaproteobacteria bacterium | reverse complement strand
GTTCGGGGCTACCGTCACCCTGGAAAACATGGACACCGGGGAGGAAATCCGCTACCAACTGGTGGGCCCGGACGAGTCGGACATCAAGAACGGACGCATTTCCGTGCAAAGCCCGCTGGGCAAGGCCATCCTGGGCAAGTCCGTGGGCGACGAGTTCACGGTCCAGACCCCGGGCGGGGTCCGCAACTACTGCCTGGTGGAAATCGAATAACGAAAAGGAGGGCTCATGGCCCGCATCACCATCGAGGACTGCTTAAAGCGCGTGCCCAACCGTTTCGTGCTCGTGCACATGGCCGCCAAGCGGGTGCGCCAGGTCCGGGAAGGCTCCGAGTACCTGGTCATCTCACCCAAGAACGAGGACATCGTCATCGCCCTGCGGGAAATCGCCGCGGACAAGGTGTTCCTCGTTCCGCCCAAGGAGGCCGAGGAAAAAGCGGCGGAATGACGCGGTTCCGCAACCTGCGGGGAGGACCGTTGAGCCCGGGCTTGTACCGGGCCATCAACCGCAAGGTGGGAAGCGCCCAGCGGGAGTGGGACATGATCGCCGGTGGGGACAGGATTCTTTGCGCCGTGTCCGGCGGCAAGGACAGCCTGGGTCTCTTGTGGATCTTGAACGAACGCAGAAAGCGCGTCCCCATCCGCTACGAACTGTTCGCCGGGCACATAGACCCCGGCTTTCCCGGCGGGTCGTCGGACAAGCTGGCCGCGTTTTGCCGCAAACAGGGATTTTCCCTGGAAGTGGAGCACACCACCGACGGCCCGGCCGCCCACAAGGAGGAGAACAAGGAGAATCCCTGCTTCTACTGTTCCCGGATGCGTAAAAAACGGCTTTTCGAGATGGCGCAACGCTTGGGCTGCAACAAGATCGCCCTGGGCCACCACAAGGACGATCTCATCGAAAGCCTCTTTTTGAGCATGTGCTACGCCGGGGAAATGGCCACCATGCGGCCGAAGCAGGATTTTTTCGGGGGCGAGATTTCCGTCATCCGGCCCCTTGCCTACGTGGACGAGGCCGACCTGGTGCGCTTTTCCAAGGCCCTGGAGTTTCCGGAGTTTCCCACCGGGTGCCCCACAGACGGAAAATCCAAGAGGTCCGAAGTCAAGGAAGTGTTGTCTGTGCTGTACGCGAGAAACAAGAAGATCAAAGGAAACCTGTTCCGCTCCATGAGCAGGGTGCGCAGGGAATACCTTCTGGACCGCTCCCTTGAGAAATGATGGACAACCAACCCAAACGACCCATGATCGACGTCCAGAACAAGCCCGACGACCGCAACAAGCCCATCCACAAGGTGGGCATCAAGAACCTGCGCTACCCCCTGAACGTGCTGGACAGGAAGAACCGGTTCCAGAAGACCGTCGCGAACATCAACATGTACGTGGACCTGCCCCACGACACCAAGGGCACGCACATGAGCCGGTTCGTGGAGATGCTCCACGAGCGCAAGCCGGAAGTCAGCCTGAAAACCTTCTCCATCCTGCTTTCCGAGATGAAGGCGCACTTGAAGGCCCAGCGCGCCCACATCGAGGTCACCTTCCCCTATTTCGTCGAGAAGAAGGCGCCCGCGTCCGGGGCCCACGGGCTCATGGACTACACCTGCCGCATCATGGGGGCCTCGGACCCGGACGACAACGTGGACCTGGTCCTGGAGGTCATCGTGCCCATCAGCAGCGTGTGTCCGTGCTCCAAGGAGATCTCCCGGTGCGGGGCCCACAACCAGCGGGGCGAGGTGAGGCTGGCGGTGCGGTTCGACAAGTTCGTGTGGATCGAGGACATGATCGAACTGGTGGAGAGCTGCGCGTCCTGCGAGGTGTACTCGGTGTTGAAGCGGGTGGACGAGAAGTACGTGACGGAAAAGGCCTACGAGCACCCCAAGTTCGTGGAGGACGTGGTGCGGGACGTGGCCATCGCCCTGGACGCGGATTCCAACATCCTGTGGTATTCCGTGAGCGCGGAGAACTTCGAGTCCATCCACAACCACAGCGCCTACGCCCACATCACCAGCGACGTTACCCCGGTTCCCTCGGGGGCAATGCCCGCAAAACCCATTCCATGACCCCATACGGGTCCGCGCCGGGCGTGTTGAGCATGATGACGAACGAGCAAGGCTCCCGCCAGTCCCGGCGCACATAGCCCGCCCGGGTGCGGATGCCGTTTAACGTGCCCGTCTTCAGAAAAACCCCCGCATCCTGGTCCAGCAAATCCATGTACGGGGCGAAGGCCTCCAGCACCCGCATCATCTCCCTGGCGGTGATGCGGTTCTCCCTGGAGATCCCGGAGCCCTCCACCAGGGTGAAATCCTCCAATCCCAGTTCCTGCCTGGCGAACGTGGAAAGCGCCCTGACCCCCTTTTCCAGGGTGGCGGGCGGGCCGTACTTCTCCGCGCCCAGGGCCAGGAGAATCTGGTTGGCCATGTAGTTGTTGGAATACTTCAGCAGCCTGCGCACGTTTTCCGAAAGGTCGAAGGGCGACTCGAACCGCTTGAGGAGCATGAAGCTCGCCGGCACCCGGCCGGTGCGGACATCCCGCACCTTTCCGCCCCCTGTCCATTGATAGAACCATGCGAACAGATGCCCCGCATACAGCGCGGCCTGGCCTCTTTCCCTGGCCAGGAGCACCCGGCCGGTGGAGACCTCGTTCTGACGGATCAACTCCAGGGAAAAAGGGATGAGCGGGGTCTGGACCTCCGCGGAAACAGGCTCTCCCGTGTCCGGGTCACGGGTAAAGAAGACGGTGTTGAAATTGGCGCACAACGCCCCCGCGGGGGCGTCGTAAGGGTTTTCCGAGGTTCCCGTGCCCGGGATCTCCACGCCCTCGTCAAAGTAGCTCCCGTCCACGATGAGCCGTCGTATGCCCGGCGCCTTTTCCGCCACCTCCGCGGCCATCTTTTCCAGCACCTCGGACACCAAAAGCGGGTCGCCAAAGCCCTTGATCGCGCAGGAGTCCTCCAGATCCACGTAGACTTCCGTGGCGAACCTGTGCTTGGGGCCCCAGTGCTTCAGCGCCGCCAGGGAGGTCAGAATCTTCAGGATGGAGGCCGGCACCCGGGGCGCGTCCGGCTTCCAGGAAAACAGAACCTCGCCGTCCTCGGCCACCACCAGCGCGGAATCCGAAGGCGAAAGGAGCGCCCGGACCTGGTCAAAGGAGCCGGCCGCCGCCACGGGAGGCAAAAGCAAAAGGGCAAGAAACGGAACCAGGAATCTTTTCATTTATCTTCCATGGGCGCGCAGTCCGCAAAGAACGCGGAATACGCCTGGCGGGTCATGTACAGGTCCGCCTTGGACACGATCTCAAAGGGCGAGTGCATGGAGAGCACGGCCGTGCCGCAGTCCACGATATCCATGCCCCAGGCGGCCAGAAACTTGGCGATGGTCCCCCCCCCGCCGATGTCCACCTTGCCCAGCTCGCCCGTCTGCCAGATCACCTTGTTCTTGTCGAAGATCTTCCGCACCTGGCCCATATACTCCGCGGAAGCGTCGTTGGCCCCGGACTTGCCGCCGCTGCCCGTGAACTTGGTCACGCACACGCCGTAGCCCATGCGCGCGGCGTTCTGCTTTTCGTGCACGTCCTGGTAATCCGGGTCCAGGGCCGCGTTCACGTCCGCGGAAAGCGCCCGGGACCTGTACAGGCACTTTCGGACGTTCCTGCCCGAGGCGTCCACGCCCGCGGCCTCCAACACCTGCTCCACGAAATGTTCCAAGACCCGGCTCTTGGCCGAGGTGCGGCCCTCGGACCCGATTTCCTCCTTGTCGAAGAACAAGGCCAGGCAACCGTACCTGGGCGTTTTCTGGGCGAACAGGGCCGAGGCCGAGGCATAGGCGCACACGCGGTCGTCGTGGCCGTAGGCGCCAATGAGGCTTCTGTCCAAGCCCACGTCGCGCGCTTTCCCCGCGGGCACCACCTCCAGCTCGCCGGCCAGGAAATCCTCCTCCACCAGCCCGTACTTGTCGTGGAGCAAATGCAGCATGGCCAGCTTGAACCGGTCCTTCACGTCGTCCGGACCCAAAGGCATGCTGCCCAACAGGATGTTCAGCTTTTCCGCGTCAAAGGCCTCGAAAAGTTTCTTGTTGGCCTGCACCTTGCGCGCCAGGTGGGGCAGAAGGTCCAGGATGGTGAACACCGGGTCGTCCGGGTCCTCGCCGATGGCAAGGTCCAGGTAGGAGCCGTCGGTCTTCACGATCCTGCCGTGGATGGCCAGCGGCCGGGCCAGCCACTGGTGCTTGCGGATGCCGCCGTAATAGTGCGTCTTCAAAAAGACCAAGTCCACACACTCGTACAACGGATTCTGCTTGCAGTCCAGGCGGGGGGAGTCCAGGTGGGAGGCGATGATGTTCAACCCCTCCATGGGGCTCTCCTTGCCGGGGAGGTAGAGCGCCAGCACCTTGCTGGATACGGGCATGCACAGCCCCCTGCCCTTTTTGCCCGGAAAGGCGAAACCGTTTTCCGCGGCCATGGAAACCAAAGCCGCCACGGCCTCGCGCTCGGTCTTGCCCTGGTCCAGGAACCGCTTGTAGTCCTCGGCCAGGGCCATGGCCTCCCCGGTCTGGGCCCTGGTCAGCTTGTCCCACACCAGCACGGATTTCTTGGAAAGCCGCTTGGCCAGGTCCTGGGCCTGCTTCTTGGTGAATTTCTTCTGCATGGCGTATCCGTTTCCTTTTTCAGGATGCGTTTTTGCTTTCCAGGATGATGGTCACCGGCCCGTGGTTGGTGAGCGACACGTCCATCATGGCGCCAAA
>JAFDHW010000215.1 GCA_019308705.1 Deltaproteobacteria bacterium | reverse complement strand
TAGTTGCTCCCTGGGGGGCGAAAAAAAAGCCCCCGGCCGGAAAACGGCCGGGGGCGCGGGGTTTTCGGGTTGCGGGGGGTCAGGCTTTTTCCTTCCCGCACACCGCGGTGGGATCGGCCATGATCTGCAGGGTTTCCCAGCGCTTCTTCACGCCCTTTTCCATCTCCGCGAAGAGCTTCTCGGCCTCGTCCGGGAAGCTCTTCTTCAGGCTGGCGTAGCGCACCTCGCCGTCCAAAAATTCCCGGATGCTGCCGTCGGGGGCCTTGGAGTCCAGGACGAAGGGGTTCTTGCCATCGGCGGCCAGGCGGGGGTCGAAGCGGTAAAGCGGCCAATAGCCGGATTCCACGGCCAGCTTTTCTTCTTCCTGGCTCTTGCCCATGCCCTTGCGGATGCCCTGGTTGATGCAGGGGGCATAGGCCAGGATCAGGGCCGGTCCGGGGTAGGACTCGGCCTCGGTGAGGGCCTTGATCAGTTGGTTCTTGTTGGCGCCCATGGCGACCGACGCCACGTACACGTAGCCGTAGCTCATGGCCATGCGGCCCAGGTCCTTCTTGGCGGTCTTCTTGCCGGAGTAGGCGAACTTGGCCACCGCGCCGATGGGCGTGGCCTTGGAGCTCTGGCCGCCGGTGTTGGAGTAGACCTCCGTGTCCATGACCAGGACGTTGATGTCCTCGCCCATGGCCAGCACGTGGTCCAGGCCGCCGTAGCCGATGTCATAGGCCCAGCCGTCGCCGCCGAATGCCCAGATGGAGCGTTTCATGAACAGGTCCGACAGGCTCAGGATCTCGGCCAGAAGCGGGGTGGGCCGCTCCTCCTCCAGGATGAGGTCCACGATGCGGTCGCCCGTGGTGCGGGAGATTTCCGGGTCGTTCCGGTTGTCCAGCCACAGGTTCATGGCTTCGGCAAGCTCCCTGGAAACGCCTTCTTGGATGGCCTGGGAGAGCAGCCCTGCCAGCTTCTCCCTGCGTGCGGAGACGCCCAGGTGGAACCCGAAGGCCAGCTCCGCGGTGTCCTCGAACAGGGAGTTGTTCCACGCCGGGCCAAAGCCTTCGTCGTTGGTGCAGTAGGCCGCGGACGGCGCAGACCCGCCCCAGATGGAGGAGCACCCCGTGGCGTTGGCGATGAGCATGCGCTCGCCGAAAAGCTGGGTGATGAGCTTGACGTAGGGGGTTTCGCCGCAGCCCGCGCAGGCCCCGGAGAACTCCATGAGCGGCGTGTAGAACTGGCTGCCCTTCACGGAGTCGCGCTTCAACGGCGTGCGCGCGGGAATCCGCTCGGAGAACTTGTGGTTGGGCACCTGGGTGGGCGTCTGGGTGTCGATGGGCTTCATCACCAGGGCCTTGGTCTTGGCCGGGCAGATGTCCGCGCAGTTGCCGCAGCCCTGGCAGTCCAAGGCGTTCACCTGGATGCGGAAGTGGTAGCCTTCCATGCCCTTGCCCTTGGCGGGAATGGTGGCGAACCCGTCGGGCGCGGCCTCAAGCTCCTCGTCGGTCAAGAGCACGGGGCGCACCGCGGCGTGGGGGCACACCAGGGAGCACTGGTTGCACTGGATGCAGTTTTCCGGGATCCACTCCGGCACCTCGATGGCCACCCCGCGCTTTTCGTACTTCGTGGTGCCCACGGGGAACACGCCGTCGGGCGGGAAGGCGGACACGGGCAGTTCATCGCCCTTCAAGGCCAGTATGGGCCGCATGACGTTCTTCACGAACTCCGGCTCGGCCTCGGCAGGCGTCAACCGCTCGTCTTCTTCGGAGGCCTCGGCCCAGGAATCCGGGTAGTCCACCTTCTCCAGGGCGGTGAGCGTCTTGTCCACGGCCTGGTAGTTCATCTGGACCACGTCTTCGCCCTTGCGGCCGTAGGCCTTCTTGATCTCGTCCTTCAGAAAGCCGATGGCCTCTTCCACGGGGAGCACGTTGGCCAGCTTGAAGAAGGCGGTTTGCATGATCATGTTGATGCGGCCGCCCAGCCCCACCTCCTGGGCGATCTTCACCGCGTCGATGTTGTAGAAGGCGAGCTTCTTTTGCGCGATGGTGCGCTTCACGTGGGCGGGCAGCTCCTTTTCCATCTCCTCGAGGGTCCAGGGGCTGTTCAGCACAAAGGTGCCGCCCTCGGCGATGCCTTCCAGCACCGGGTAGATGTTCACGTAGGTGCTCTTGTGCACGCCCACGTAGTCCGGTTTGTGCACCATGTAGGTGGACCGGATGGGGTGCTTGCCGAACCGCAGGTGGCTGATGGTCACCCCCCCGGACTTCTTGGAGTCGTAGGAGAAGTAGCCCTGGGCGAACATGTCCGTGCGGTCGCCGATGATTTTGATGGCGCTCTTGTTCGCGCCCACCGTGCCGTCGGAACCCAGACCCCAGAACTTGCAGGCGATGACGCCCTCGGGCCGGGTCTCGAAGTCCGGCACCGGCAGGGATGTGTGGGACACGTCGTCGGTGATGCCCACGGTGAAATGGTTCTTGGGCCGGGAAACCAGCATGTTGTCGAACACGGCCTTGACCATCGCCGGGGTGAACTCCTTGGAGGAAAGCCCGTAGCGGCCGCCCACCAGAAGCGGCCCGTCGCCGTTTTCCACCAGCACGTTGGCTATGTCCTGGTAGAGCGGTTCGCCCAGCGCGCCGGGCTCCTTGGAGCGGTCCAGCACGGTGAGGCACTCGCAGGAGGCCGGCAAGGCCCGCAGGAAATGCTGGGCGGAGAAGGGCCGGTACAGCCGCACCTTCACCAGGCCCACCTTTTCGCCCCGGTTCGCCAGGTGGTTGATGGTCTCCTCGATGGTTTCGCAGCCCGAGCCCATGGCGCAGACCACGCGCTCGGCCTCGGGGTGGCCCACGTAGTCGAACAAGTGGTACCGCCGGCCCGTCAGGTCTCCCACTTTGTCCATGTACTCCTGCACCACGAAGGCCGTTTCCTCGTAGAAGGGGTTGGCCGCCTCGCGGTTCTGGAAGTAGATGTCCGGGTTCTGGGCCGTGCCGCGGAGGGTGGGGGAAACCGGGTTCATGGCCCGCTCGCGGAAGTCCTCCACCGCGTCCATGTTCAGAAGGCCGGCCATGTCGTCGTAGTCGATGACCGCGATCTTCTGGATCTCGTGGGAGGTGCGGAACCCGTCAAAGAAGTGCAGAAAAGGCACCGAGGCCTCCACCGCGGAAAGGTGGGCCACCAGGGCCAGGTCCATGACCTCCTGCACGGAGTTGGAGGCCAAAAGCGCAAACCCCGTGCCGCGCACGGCCATGACGTCCTGGTGGTCGCCGAAGATGGACAACGCGTGGCTGGCGATGGACCGGGCGGTGACGTGGAACACGCCGGGCAGAAGCTCCCCCGCGATCTTGTACATGTTGGGGATCATCAAGAGCAGGCCCTGGGAGGCGGTGAAGGTGGTGGTCAAGGCGCCGGTGGAAAGGGACCCGTGCACCGCGCCGGCCGCGCCCGCCTCGGACTGCATTTCCCGGATCACCAGGGGCCGTCCGAAGATATTTTTCTTGCCCTTGGCCGCCCACTCGTCGGCGATCTCTCCAATGGGAGAGGAGGGGGTGATGGGGTAGATGGCCGCGACTTCGCTCATGGCGTAGGCCACGTGGGCGGCGGCGGCGTTTCCGTCCATGGACTTCATGGTGTGCTTTGCCATGCTCAAGGACTCCTTTTTGTTGGTTTTTTCATTCCGCGCTTGGAGAAATTGGGGAAAGTGTACCTTTTAACCCAACGGGCAGCACATGTAAACCTTCATGGAGGACCGGAAATATCGTGCACACCATGAAGACCACCGTTCAAACCGGGGAGCAGCGCCAAGGGAGGCAAGCCCGGGTTCAGCCCAGGCGCGCCATCCGGCAGGGAGGGGTCTGGATTTTCTGTTGGGGCAGAAAATAGCGCATGGGGTGGGAGCGCACCTTGTCCAGGGCCTCGGCGGAGAGGTCCGCCACCAGAAGCCCGGGAGTATGGCGGGCCTGGGCCAGGGGCCGGCCCAAAGCATCCAGCGCCAGGGCCAGGGGAGGAAAGAATAGCCCTGTGTCGTTGTCGCCGGCCTGGTTCACGGCCAGGGTGTACACCCCGTTGTCAAAGGCCCGGGCGGGAAGGGTCCGCATCCAGGAGCCCTCCTTTTGGGCGCTGTCCCCCCGGGGCGAGGCGTGGGGAAAGAACACCGCGTCCGCCCCGGCCACGGCCAGAGACGTGCACAACCAGGGAAAGTGGGCGTCGTAGCAAAGCACCACGCCGAAGGAGAACCCGGGGAGGGAAAACAGCACCGGCGAATCCGCGCCGGAGATGAACGGGGCTTCCTTGGGGTTCACGTGCACCTTGCGGCAGGCGCGCACCGTGCCGTCCGGCGTTGCGGCCACCTGGGCCACGAAGGGAAGCCCGCCGGGGTTTTGTTCCGCCATGCCGAACAGCACCACCAGCCCGTGAGCTCGGGCCAGGGCGGCGGCCCGGGTTGCAAAAGGCCCGTCCATGGGCTCGGCCAGGCGGGAAAGCTCGTCGGAAAGCGCGTAGCCGGGCAGGCTAAGCTCCGGCAGGCAAAGGACCTCCACCCCCAAGGCCGCGGCTTCGGCCGCGGCGGCGTCCATGGCGGCCAGGTTCGCTTCGGGCCTGCCCAAAAGCGCGGGAATGGAAGCCAGCCCTATGCGCACGTCGCGGTCCATGGCGGGTGGCTTAGCCCGGATTATTCACGCGTTCGATTCGCGCGAGAGCAAGGAAGGAGGAGGGAAGCTGTACTTTTGTACCGCGACCCCCTCCTGACGCAGCTATCGCGTGAATCGGGCTCGCC
>JAFDHW010000214.1 GCA_019308705.1 Deltaproteobacteria bacterium | reverse complement strand
GAATCATTTTCGTCACTCTTGGGGCGCTTCTGCTCTTGGGGCTGGTTGCGGATTTTGTGGGCCACAAGACCCGTCTGCCCAGGGTCAGCCTTTTGATTTTGTTCGGTGTGGCCATGGGGCCTGGGGGGCTGGATTTGATCGACCTCACGGAAAGCGGCCTGCTTTCCATGATGCCCGATGCGGCGCTTGCGATGATCGGGTTTCTTCTGGGAGAAAAGCTTTCCAAATCCAGCCTGGGAAAATACGGGAAGCAGATCCTCTGCATCTCCATTGCCGTGGTGGTGTTCACCGGCCTTTTCGTGATGCTGGGCTTGCTGGCCGCGGGCGGGGGCCTGGTGCTTGCCATCGTGCTCGCGGGCCTGAGTTCGGCCACCGATCCCCTGGCGGTAAAAGACGTGGTGGACGAAACCGGGTCCAGAGGCCGGCTGGCAGATACCTTGTTGGGCGTGGTTGCCGTGGATGACGCCGAGGGCCTGATTTTCTTTTCGCTGCTTTTGGTGGCGGCCCAGGCCCTTGCCGGCGGTTCCGTGGAAGGGGGCGTGTTAACCAGGTCTTTGTGGGAGCTTCTCGGGGCCCTGGCTATTGGAGGCGGGCTGGGCATTCCCATGGCCTTTCTCAGCGGAAGGATAAATCCCGGGGAGCCGAGCCTGGTGGAGGCCCTGGGGTTTGTGCTGTTGTGCACGGGCCTGGCCATGAAGTTCCAGGCTTCCTATTTGTTGGCCTCCATGGCGCTCGGTGCGGTGGTGGCAAACCTGGCCAAGCACCATTCCTATCCGTTTCACGCCATAGAGGGCGTGGAAAAGCCGTTCATGATCCTTTTTTTCATCCTTGCCGGAGTTAAGCTGGACATCCATTCCCTGGCCCGTATGGGCTTCCTTGGGGCCGTTTACGTGGCGGGCAGGACGCTAGGCAGGTTTGTCGGCTCCATGGTTGGGGCATGGGCCGGGGGTACGCCAAAAAGGTTTCGCCACCTGTATGGCCCGGCCCTTTTGCCCCAGGCAGGAGTGGCGGTGGGCATGGCCCTGGTCGCCGCGCGGTATTTTCCGGATTTGGAGGATGACATCCTGTCCATAGTCATCGCCGCCACGGTGCTGTTTGAAATGGCCGGACCCATCGGCACCCGCATGGCGCTGAAGGCGGCGAAAAAGATCGGGGAAGACGGGGGAAAGGAGAAGGCGGCGGGGAGGTGAAAACCGGACGAGGGGAAAAACCCGACCGGCTTCACCGGGTGCGTATATACACGCCCCCCTCCATCTTCACCCCGCCTTCCTGTTCCATGCACTCCAGGTGCTTTTCGATCATGGTCTTCTCGAAAAAGGAATAAATGACCTCCACGCCGGGGAGGTATTTGCCGAAGATGGGCTTTTTCGCGCAGATCTCCTCTATGGTGCGGGGCTTGTCCAGCACGGCGGCCACCCGCTCTTCGTTGCGGGCGAATTTGGCGGTGAAGGCTTCCAGTTCCTCCCGCACATTCTCCTCCACGGGCATGCGGTGGGAGCTTGCCGCCACGCGGGGGGCGATTTCCATGACCTTTTCCATGGAGGCCACAAACCGGCGGATGTCGGCCTCCGGGTTGCCGTAAAAGGGGCCGAAGGCGGTGAGGTCGATGTCAAAGGTCAAGAGGATGTTTTCGCCGGGGATGAGGAAGCAGTAGTGGTCCTCCAGGTGGCCGGGGGTGTGGATGGCCTGGAGCGAGATGCCGCCTAGGTCCAGCACGTCGCCTTCGCCGTAGGTTTTCGTGGGTGTGTAGTCCCGCATGCCCAGGTCTTCCTGGACAAAGGACTCCCAGGATTGCATGACGAACTCGTCCGGCCCCACCAGCCGGAGGGAGAGGCGCTTGATGGCCCCGGTTTCCTCCACGCGTTCGGCCGGGACCCAAAGCTCCTTGCCGGAAAACAGGTGGTTGCCGGAAACGTGGTCCGGGTGGCAGTGGGAATTGACCACCAGGTCCACACCGAACCGCTCTTGCGCCAGGCGGCAGGCCTCGGGCCCGCACCCCGTGTCGATGAGGGCGTGGGCGTCGTTGCCCAGGGCCAGGAAGGCGTTGGCCATGGGAAACCTGCCCCCGGTGGGGGAAGGGAGGATGTACAGTTTGTCCGTGATCCGGATGGGTTCCGTGTCGCTCATGAAAGGCTCGTTTTACGAAGCCGCCGGTTCAATTGGCGGGGGCTTTGTCCTTGCCCTTTGCTTTCGCGGCCTTGGGTCCGGCCGCGGGCTTTTTGGCCCGGGAAGCCTTTTTGGCCGGGACCTTTTTCCTTGAAGGGGCCTTGGCCTTTTTCGGCGACAAGTGCTCCTCTAAAAAATCCGCCTCCAGTTTCGCCACCTTTTCAAAGACCTCGCCGAAGTAGACGTCAAAGTGCTCCACGGGCAAGGAAACCAGGCGGGCTTTTTCCACCACCGCGGCGGCGTGCTGCACGCTTCTGGCGGGGATGAGGTTGTCGTTTTCCGCCAGGATCATGAGCGTGGGGCAGGTGACGTCCTGGCAAAAGGACAGGGGCCGGTAAAAGGGCACCTCCAGGATGCTCCGGGCGGTGACCCGGTTGGCCTGGGCCTTTTCCTCGTCCGGCACCAGGGCCATGAATCCCTCCAGGCACCCTGGCTGGTTCAGGGCCGCCAGGGAGCCCGGCGCTCCGGCCAGGGGGATGTATACCGGCTCCTGGCCGCGGGCTGCGCGGGCCAGGTCCCGCAGACCTTCCCTGATCGCCCGGGCCACCAGGAGAGGGTTGTTCAGCAGCAACGCGGAGCGGCCGTCCACAAAGGGCACCTGGGACACCACGCAGCGAACCGCGGGCGTTTTCGCGGCCGTGACCAGCACGTGGCCGCCGGAGAAGCTGGTGCCCCACAGGGCCACCCGTTCCCGGTCCACCGCCGGGTGCTGGCGCACGTGGGCCACGGCGGCCTTCCAGTCCCACAAATGCCGCCGGGGGCTCACCCAGTTGCGCGGTTCGCCCCCGCTTTTGCCGAAACCCCGGTAGTCGAACACGAAGGCGGCCATGCCCCGGGCCACGAATTTCTTGGCAAAGGGCAACAAGCCGTAGGACGCCGCGGCCCCGAAGCCGTGGGCCATGACCACCACCGGAGGGTTTTTCGTCCCGGGCAGATACAGCGTGCCCGCCAATTCCTCCCCCCTGGAAACGAACCGGGTTTGCACCTTTTTCATGTTTCCTCCCGTTGCCTCCCTTGTCTGGCTATCGGGTCTCGCGCTTGATCCAGTCCAGAAAGTCCGGGTTGCCCCCGCTGATGGGAATGGACACGACGCAGGGCACCTCGTAGGAGTGCACCTCTTTGACCTTTTCCACCAGCAAGGGCAGGAGCGCCTCCTTGGACTTGGCGATCAGCACCACCTCCTCGTCGCGCTCGACCTTGCCCTTCCAATAATAGCACGACCGCATGCCCGGCAGGATGTTGACGCACGCGGCCAGGCGCTCGGAAATGAGCGCGTCGGCGACCTTGTTCGCCTCTTCCATGCTGCCCGCGGTCATGTACACGAAAATGGCCGGCATGGGTTCTCCTTTACCCGCCCAGGGCGTCCGCCAGGTCCGCGGCCATCCTTTGGGCGATGAGGGCGTTGCCCAGGGCGTTGGTGTGCAGGTTGTCGAGGTAGACGGTGCGTTTCTCGTTGGCGAAGAGGTCCCGGATCACGAAGAACCGCACCTCTGGATCTTGGCGGTATTTTGCGTCAAGCTCCTGGTAAACCTTGTCCAGGGCGGCGTAGGCGGCGTTAAGCCGGACGATGAACTCCCGGCGGTCCAGGCCGCGGTAGTTCGTGAGGTTGAAATCGAACCACCTTTGAAGGTTCTCCCTCTCCTGCGCGGTCAAGGGCTTTTTACCGTCCGCGGCGTGGGGTTGGAGGTAGAACAGGAAAACCGGGCCGCCGCGGGTGGCCGTGGCCGCCATGGCGTCCAGGTTGTTTCGGGTCACCCCGGCCAGGGTGGGGTCGTCCTTGGCAACGCGGCGGGAGATGGCGTGCAGGGGAAGCCCCGTGTGCAGGGAGGCGGGCGTGGACGGGGAGAGAAAAGCCAGGTGCCGCCGGGCCAGCAGCCGGCTGAAGGTGAACAGCCTCGACGGCAGGGGTCTTCCGTGGAAAAAGCCGTTCATGTAGTCGAAGTAGAAGTAGGAGTAGTCCCCCCAGTTGATAAGCCCCGCGTCCATGTCCCACCGCTTGGGCTCGAACACGGCGTTTTGCACGTCGTTGTACCCGTCTATGCAGATCACCGCGTCCGGGTCCAGGTAGCGCAGCTTCAACAGGTACAGGGCCAGCTCCACGTTGGTGCCCGCGCCGGCGGTGCCGTAGTTCAGCACCTGGTATCTCGCCTTTCCCGCCCGCTGGTTGAGCAACCGTTCCAGGTGCGCGGCGATGGTCTGGGCATTCTCCCGCACCCCCAGGCCCGCGGCGGAGCTGCCGCCCAAGAGCAGAACCCGGACGATGCCCGGTGGTTTTTCCGGGAAGGCGGAAAGCGCAGGGTCCTGGTGGCCGTTTCCGATGTAGCCGTTTTCATCGATCAAAAGACCGTAATAGGTATCTCCGGGCATCATGCGCACCTGGCACAGGGGATCGAAGGGGATGAAGAACGCGCGGTCCCCCCAGGCCACGGAAAGCTCCCGCAGCCGAAGCCGCAAGGCCCTGCCCGGGGGCAGCCAGCCCGTGGCGTCCTCGGCGGTGAGGATCAATGCGGCGGCGCACTCCAGGCCCAGGTACACCGCGGCTAGGGCCAAGACAACAGCCGGAAGCTTCATCCACAGGGGATGGTCCGCCCGGCGCTTTTTCCCGGAATTTG
>JAFDHW010000213.1 GCA_019308705.1 Deltaproteobacteria bacterium | reverse complement strand
GAGCCCGATTCACGCGATAGCTGCGTCAGGAGGCGGTCGCGGTACAAAAGTACAGCTTCCCTCCTCCTTCCTTGCTCTCGCGCGAATCGAACTCGTGAATAATCCGGGCTAGGCAAAGGCCGTCGTTTTGGCGTGGGGCCGGCTTGTTGTATTCCACGGGCAAAAAGGGTAGTATACGGGCAGACAATGGCCTTCCTATCGTAAAAAGCCGCGACCCTCCGCGGCCTTTCCTGCCTTGAAGACCCGGGAGTGCTGCATGCGCGCGAGAAAGCTGGTCAAGAAGATTCTGGTGCCAAAGGAGCTGGACAAGCACCTGGACACCATGCCCATTGCCGTGGGCCAATCCGGCTGGGATCCCTACGGCTTGAACCTGGACGGCGCCAAGGTGGCGGTGAGCGTCCTGAAATGGCTTTACGACTACTATTTCCGGGTAGAAGCCTTTGGCCTGGAGAACGTGCCCGCCAAGGGACCGGTGATGGTGGTGGCCAACCACTCGGGCCAGCTTCCCTTTGACGGCATCCTGGTGGCGTTGGCCATGGCCACCAACCCCCACGGCTCCCGGGCGCCCAGGGCCATGGTGGAGCGGTTCGCGCCCACGGTCCCCTTTGTGGGCAACTGGTTGAGCTCCGTGGGCTGCGTGGTGGGAGATCCGCTGAACTGCGTGTCCATGTTGAAACGCGGCGAGGCGGTCATCGTGTTCCCCGAGGGCGTGCGGGGCAGCGGCAAGCTGTTTTACAAGCGCTACCAGCTCCAGCGCTTCGGCAACGGGTTTATGCACATCGCCATGGAGCTGGGCGTACCCGTCGTGCCCGTGGGCGTGGTGGGGTGCGAGGAGTCCATGCCCGCGCCCTTCCACTTGAAGACCCTGGCAAAGCTTTTGGGCTTTCCCTACGTGCCCTTCACCGTGCCGTTTCCCCTGCCCACCAAGGTGTTGCTCCACTTCGGCGAGCCCATGTGCTTTGACGGCGACGTGGTGAACGAGGATCTCGTGTCCATGAAAACCGACAAGGTCAAGGCGGTCATAGAAGGTCTCATCCACCAAGGTCTGGACAAGCGGAAAGGGTGGTTTCACTGATGGCGAAAAAAAAGAGACCCGTGGTCATGGTCACCGGCGCCGGCGGCGCGCTGGCCTGGCAAACCATCCAGCGCCTGAGGAAGAACTGCGACGTGGTGGCCCTGGACTTCCGGCGCAAGGTGAACCTGGGCGATGACGTGAAATCCTTCCGCGTGGATTTCAACAAGCGCCGGTTCGAGGACATCTTCCGGGAATTCACGTTCGACGGGGTCATCCACCTGGGCCGCATCGGCGCGGATATCTCCAGCCCGTTTTTCCGGTACAACGCCAACGTGCTGGGCACCCAGAGGCTTTTGGACTTGTGCAAGAAATACGGGGTGGGCCGGGTGGTGGTGCTTTCCACCTTTTTCGTGTACGGCGCAAGCCCTTACAACCCCGCGCTTCTCACCGAGGACACCCCGCTGAAGGCATCCAACCTGTCCCACGACCTGGTGGATTCGGTGGAGTTGGAAAACGTCACCACCATCTACCTGTACAAGCACCCGGATTTGCATATCACCGTGCTCAGGCCCACCAACATCGCCGGGCCGCGCATCGGCAACAACATCGGCCGGCTGCTCTCCAGCCGCTTCGCCCCGGTGCTCGTCGGCTTCTCTCCCATGATGCAGTTCCTCCACGTGGAAGACGCCGCCGACGCCGTGGTCCTGGCGTTCGAGAAGAACAAGCCCGGCATCTACAACGTGGCCCCGGACGACTGGATTTCCTACAAGGACATGCTCCACAGGTGCGGGTGCATCGGCGTGCCCGTTCCCTCGGTCCCCGGCCAGGTGCCCAAGGCCCTGGCGCGGACCTTAAACTTCAAGGGCATGCCCTCCCACCTGGTCAACTACTTCAAGTACCCTGTCATCATCGACGGCACCCTGTTCAAGGAAACCTTCGGCTTCTCCCCCCAACGCACCACCGAAGACATCGCCGCCTACTACCGCCGCCGCAAGGAAAAACAAGGCCTCGTCCGCGAACTCCTGCCCTTCCAAAAGAAAAAGTTTGGAAGAAGGGCGTCGGATAACGTTTGATATGGTTGGATTCTTGGGGGGAAACTTTTGGGGGCCGGCATCTTTGGGCACGGGGGTGTTTTTTGGAGTAGCGGCAACGTCACGGACGACGTGATCAAGCAGTATGTTGAAAACCAGGGCCATGACGTTGACACCGGGTGGGGTGCTCCCTTCGTCTTGAGCCTGCTTCTATCGGGAATCTCCGCCGGCTTCAGCCCGGATTATTCACGCGTTCGATTCGCGCGAGAGTAAGGAAGGAGGAGGGAAGCTGTACTTTTGTACCGCGACCGCCTCCTGACGCGGCTATCGCGTGGATCGGGCTCGCCGGAAGGGTGAAAAATTTCACCGATGTCAGCATTCCTCAAATAATCAGACTGTCTTTGGCGCAAGACCCAAAAAACAGCTCCAACGGATTGAAAATAAAGAAAAATTCGATCTTGGGCAAAATTGCTCATGAATAATCCGGGCTAAACGGCCCGAATCCGGGCAGGGCATGGTTTCAGCCCCGTAAATCCCTTCCCGCCTTTTTGTCCTTTTTGGTTACCGGCCGCGTGCGCAAAAGGAGGTAGGTGGCGCCGGTGCCGCCATCGCAGGCCCGCGCCGAGGCAAAGGCCGGCACCCATTTTCTCCACGGCCCCCTGGTGAGCCAGGTGAGCACCAGAGATTTTAAGACCGGGTCCTTCTTGCTGGAGAGGCCCCGGCCGTGGATGATGCACACGGCACGTTTGCCCGTGCGGACCGCGTCTTCCATGAACCCCTCAAAGGCTTCCTTTGCGTCTTCGGCCGCCATGCCATGGAGGTCCAGGTGCGCTTGGATGGAGAACTCGCCCTTGTGGAGCCGCTTGGGCACCGAGGGCGGGGTGCCGTAGGCCGCACCCTCCACGTATTCGTCGGTGAGCGAGATGTTCATGCCCGAGCGGCCGGCGACCAGTTCTTCCAGGGCCCGCCTGGCCGCGGCCTCCTCGTCCTCGCCCTTGAAGGCTGCGGGCCGTGAAGCCCGGGGTTCGTCCGCCGCGGCCCTTGCCGAATCCAAGGGCGTCACCCCTTCCATGGCCTTGGCGAACAGAGCCTCGTCGTCCTCCACAGCCCTGGATTCCTTCGCCTTTGGCGCGGGGCAGGGCGCTGCGCGAGCCGGGGTTTCCTTTTTGCGGCCCGTTTTGCGCTTTTTGTCCAGCAGGCGGTCCAAGTCCGCAAAGGGCTGGTGCAATGAGGGATTCTTCTTGTCCATGCAGGAAATATAAAGGGGATTCCACCTGGTTCAAAACCCTTTTTGCCGGGCGGCGCAAAGAAAAAGCCGTCCGCCCTCCCGGCCTGCTGCGCCGGGCGGTTGAACGGCAAAAAGGGGCCGCAAGGATGTAGAAAAGGCGGTCTATGCGGAAGGGGAGGCGCTCAGCCGGGCTTGGTGCCTGGCCGTGCTTTTGGCCTTTCGTTTTTTCATGCACACCTTGTCGGCGCGGACCACGGCGCAGACCTTGGGATTATAGTATTCCTTGCAGTTCACGGGATTGTATAGAGGGCATTCGGGATGCTTCTCGGCCATGGGTGCGCTCTTCCTTTCGCGAAGGACCGGCCGTTTGCGCGGCAATTTTCCAGGGTCGGGAAAAAAAGAGAAAAATCCGCCTTACTTAGCGGATCGAATTTTCGTATACCAGAAATCCTGGTTTTTGGCAACGCCGTTTCTTGGAAATTCCTGCAAAAAAGGGGGGGAGCCTCCGTGGCAGGGGCTTTTGGCTGGAAAAGTTTTTCAGGGGCTGGATTGCCCGTCCGCGGGACAGTGCTCTTTCAAAAACCGCGCCCCGGCTTCCAAGAGGCGCCTGGCCGGGCCGTAGAACGGTGCCAGGGCCTGGGCCACGTGCAGGGGGCCGGGATAGAGGTGCAGGCGTGCGGGCGTTCCGCACTGCTCGGCCTTCCGGACTAGGCGCTCGGCGTCGCTCCGGAGGGGCTCGCCACGGCCCGCGGCCACGTACAGGGGCGGCAGCCCGGAAAGGTCGCCGTAGACGGGCGACAAGAGAGGGTGGGAGGGGTCGTGCTCCCCGGCATACATGCCGGCCAGGTAATCGCAGGCTAAGTTAGCCAGTTCGGGCATCACCCGGTCTGCCAAGGGAAAGGGCCGGTGGCAGGAGGTGAGGTCCACCCATGGGCTCATGAGGTACGCGGCAGTGGGCAGGGGGTCTCCGGCTGCGGACAGGACCAACAAAAGGCTTACGGCCAGCCCGCCGCCGGCCGAGTCTCCGGCCAGGACGATGTTTTGCGCGGGAACGCCCCGGGCCAGCAGGCTGCGGTATCCGGCCAGGGCGTCGACCAAGGCCGCGGGAAACGGGTCCTCCGGCGCCCGGCGGTACTCCACGCACACCCCCGTGCTCTGGGAAAGCTTGCACAGCCAGGCCACCAGGAACCGGTGCGACCGTGAAGATCCGGTGACGAACCCGCCGCCGTGGAGGTAGTAGATCACCCGGCCGCTTCCGTCCTCGTGCCCCCGCGTCCACCGGGCGGGCACCCCGCCCAGGGAAAACCACTCGAACCGCGTTCCCCGGGGCCGGGGGAACAGGGCGGTGAAGTTTTCCAGCACATAGCGCTGGGTGCGGATGGAATAGGGCTTGTGGTTGAACACGTACCGCAACAGGGTGTTGGAACCGGTTTCCGCGTTCATGGCCGTTTTCCAGACCTTTCACTAACCCGGATTATTCACGAAGCCTGATTTCCTTGCTGGCAAGGCTAGAGGGGTGAAGG
>JAFDHW010000212.1 GCA_019308705.1 Deltaproteobacteria bacterium | reverse complement strand
TTGCCCGAGATCGAATTTTTCTTTATTTTCAATCCGTTGGAGCTGTTTTTTGGGTCTTGCGCCAAAGACAGTCTGATTATTGGAGGGATTCTGCCATTCGGGCAAAATTCCTCATGAATAATCCGGGTTAAAACGGCCGGCTTTGCCCTTATGATTCCCGGCAAGAGCTTTTTCCCTTTATCCGAGGAGATCCCCATGTCTTTTGTCCAGGTGAACGGCGCTGACATCCATTATGAAATGACCGGAGAGACAGGCCCCTGCCTGGTGCTCATCCACGGGTCCGGCGGGAGCGCGGCCCTGTGGCCCGAGGAGTTGCTGCGCCTTCCCGGCGTCCGGGTGGCGGCGCTGGACCTTCCCGGCCACGGGCGATCCGGCGGCCGGCCCTCGGACCGGGTGGAGGACTACGCCCGGGTGGTGGCCGGCGTGGTGGAGAGCCTGGGGCTTTCCGGCGTGTACCTTTTGGGCCACAGCCTGGGCGGGGCCATCGCGCTTCAGCTCGCCCTTTCCTCCCCGCCCTGGCTTTCCGGCGTCATCCTGGTGGGCTCCGGCGCGCGGCTGCGGGTTTTTCCGGCCATCCTGGAGGGCCTGGAAAACGACTTTGCCGGGTCCCTGGACATGATGGACCGGTTCCTGTTTTCCCCGGGAACGGACGAGAGCATAATCCGGGCATCGCGCCGGTCCGCGGAAACCGCAGGCCAGAAGGCCGTGCTCGCCGATTTCACCGCCTGCGACCGGTTCGACGTCATGGAGCGGTTGGGCGAGATTTCCGTGCCCGCCCTGGTGGTGTCCGCGGACAACGACGCGCTCACCCCGGCCAAGTACGGCAAGTTCATGGCGGACGCCATCCCGGATGCGCGGTTTGCGCTCCTTTCGGGCACGGGCCACATGATGGCTCTGGAAAAGCCCAAGGAGGTGGCTGCGCTGGTCTCCTCGTTTTTGTCCGGCGGGTAGCCCATGCGGCCCCTGTTCCTGCCCCGCATGCCCAGGGACGCGGCCGAGGAGCTTTCCCTGGTCCTGTCCTCCGCGGGCATCCAAAACCGGGCCGTCCGCGGCCCCGGCGGATGGATGCTCCTGGTCCCTCCCGCCCTCCACGCCCGGGCCATGGAGGAGATCCGGGCGTTTGACGAGGAGAACCCCCTGGAAGACGAATACCCCGGCCGCGGGGAGGGGCAGGAACAAGCGCCGGCCAAGCAAGGGTTCGTTTCCGGCGTGTACGCGGCCTTGCTTCTGGCCGCGGTGTACGCCGCCTCCGGCCCCATGGAGGAGAGCCGGGAGCTTTTGCGCGCCCTGGGGGCCCTTTCCCCGGCCGTCAAGCACGGCCAGGTGTTCCGCCTGGTGACGGCGCTGACCCTGCACGTGGACGTGGTGCACCTGGTGGGCAACATGGCGGGGATCGCGCTTTTCGGCGGGGCCGTGGCCGCGGTGGCGGGCCGGGGCGCGGGGTGGCTCCTGGTGGTGGCCGGAGGTGTGGGGGGAAACCTCGCCACCGCTCTTGTTCATACCACCCCCCACCTGTCCGTGGGCGCGTCCACTTCGGTGTTCGCGGCCATCGGCATCCTGGGCGGCTTTCGCCTCATCCGCCCCGGAGAGGGCGGCCGCCGCGGGGCCAGGCCGTGGGTCATCCTGGGAGCCGGCCTGGCCCTGCTGGGCCTGTTGGGCTCCGGCCCAAGATCCGACCTGTTGGCCCATCTTTTCGGCTACCTGTGCGGCGTGGGCCTGGGCCTGGCCTATGCCAAGGCCTTTGACCATCCCCCCGGAAAACGCGTCCAGGCCGCGGCCCTTGGCCTTGTGGTCCTTCTTCTGGCCGGTTCCTGGGCCTGGGGGTACGCGGCTTTCTGAGGAAACCGGCCGCCGTCCCAAAAGGGATGATCGCGGCGTGAAAATACAAAAAGGAGTGAGCCCATGAAAAAGATCGAAGCAGTGATCAAGCCGTTTAAGCTCGACGACGTGAAAGAGGCCCTGGAGGACCTGGGTTTTGGAGGCATGACCATCTGGGAGGTGCGGGGATACGGCCGGCAGAAGGGCCACAAGGAAATCTACCGGGGCGCGGAATACTCCGTGGACTTCGTGCCCAAGGTGAAGCTCGAGATCGTGGTGCCCGGCGACCGGGTGACGGAAGCCGTCGATGCCATCAGAAAGTCTGCGGCGACAGGCAAGATCGGCGACGGCAAGATTTTCGTGTCCCCGGTGGAGCTGGCCATCCGGGTGCGCACCGGGGAGTCCGACGTGGACGCCCTGTAACCCCGGGCCGCCCGGGAACGCCGATGGCCGCGTTGCGCCGCGGACCCGGCCGGTGGGCGTACAGGGAGTACGGTTTCTTCCCTCGCCCTTCGCGCTGCGGTTCCCGGGTCTGGTCGGCTGCCTTAAAGCGGATGGTTGGCGGGGCCGCAAATTTCAAGAAAGGTGCGAGAAGTCAGCGTTCGTGGCGGTGGACCTCGAACACGCAATGTTTGGCGCCGGCGGCCTTGCACTCCACTTCGCGGCAGACGAGGTCTTCGCCGGAGATGGCCGAGGCGTACCCGGCCACGATGCCCGCGTAGAAATGGCACACGGGCTTGAGCGACGGCCCCAGCCATTGGGCTTCCTGGGAGTTTTCCAGGACCACCTTCAGGGGCATGGACGAAACGTCGAAGGTGAGTCTGCCCCAGCCGCCTTCGTCGGTGATGAGCCTGGACACCATGTTCATGGTGTTGGCGAAGAACCGGGCCATCAGGGGGTCTGCCTGCACCTCGTCCAGGATGCGGGCGTGTTTGATGAGGGGCACCAGGGGAGCGGGCGCCCAGCGGCCGCCGTCCAGGGCCTGGGACACCTCCCATTGGCACTGTGCGACCCCCAGGTCGTACAAGACCCGGTTTTTTTCCTCTTCGCCGAGGTGTTCGGCGAGGGTCGTGTGGAGAAGGTGGATGATCTTGGACCCGAACAGGACCTCCTCCACCCCGCCGATGCCGATGCGGCCGCGCTTTGTGTCCACGTCGTGGATCTCGAAGGCCGTGGCGCCCATGAAGGCCCGGGGAAGCACCTTCATCCTCCTGCGGAGCACCGGCGCGTTGGCCAGGGGCCGGAGCAGGAGACGCGCGGCCAGGCGGTGTGCCTGCAGAAAGTCCATGCCGGTGGCCAGGACCCGCAGTTTCAGGCGTTTGAAATCCATGTCCGTTCTCCCCCGGGCTTTATGGCTGCTCCGGCGCACGACGCATGAGGTCCGAGCGCGCCCGAGAGCCCCTTCAGCCAAACCCCGCCCGCGTGCCGAAGGGAATGCGGCCGTCCATGACCAGGAGCCCCGGAACAGGGAGCCCTCCATCCGGCAGGGCCCTTTTGCCGGGCATTTATCCTCCTGCCGGGGCCCGGATGCGGCGGGCCGGAAAAAAGGCCCGCTACCGCACCATTCGCCTTAGGTACTTGATCTTTCTCAGGGGCGAAAGCCCCAGCAGGGCCTGGACCTGCTTGGCGTCCCGGAACCGCTTTTCCTGGCCGTGGTCCTTCATGTACCCCACGCCGCCCAGGACCTGGATGCCGTCGGTGGTCACCCGGCATGCGGCGTACACGGCGTTTATGGCCGCGGCGGCCGCGGCCTGCTCCCAGGCGGGCTCGCCGTTGTCCGCGGCCTGGCACGCCCGGGCCAGCGACATGTCCGCCACCTTGGCCTGGATGGACATGTCCGCCAAAATGCGGGCCAGCTCGGACCACTCCACGATGCGCCTGCCCCCCTGGCGGCGCTTTTTGGAATAGTCCAGCGCTTCCTTGAAGGAGCCCTTCATGATGCCCGACGCCATGGCTCCGGCGGCCAGCTGGAGCGAATCCGCCACCTGCCGGAACAAAGACGCGCCCTGATCCGGGCCGCCCACGGGCGTGGCCGGAGCGTTGTCAAACTCCATGTCCACGGCCGGGCAGGCGTGCAGGCCCAGGGAGAACACGGGCTCGCTCACCGTGATGTGGGGCGAGCCGGTGCTCACCAGGTAGAATCCGTAGCCGTCTCCTCCCTTTTCCTCGGCGGGCACCACGGCCCGGGATGCCACCCCTCCCAGGACCACGTAGGGCACCCGGCCGGAAAGCCGCCACTTGCCTTTTTCCTTCTTGGCCTCGGCCACGTGTTTGATCTCGCCGGGGTTGTTGAACACGGGAAACGCGGCCAGGACCTTCTTGGCCTCGGTTTGGGAGGAAAGCTCGGCCAGGACCTTGCCCTCCCCCGCGGCCGCAAGCAGCCTCTGGGCAAAGGCGTTTGTAAACAGGACCGCCGCCATGGAGGCGTCCACCTGGGCGATGCGGTCGCAGAGCACGCACAGGTTGGAAACCCCTTCGCCCATCCCCTCCATGGATTCGGGCAGGGCCACGTGGAAAAATCCCAGGTCAAGGGCCTGTTCCAGGGCCTTTTCCCAGAACGGGCCAAAGGGGAAGTGGTCGTGCTCCTCCCGGTCCGGCAAAAGCGCCTTTGTGGCGAAATCCATGGCCGCGTCGGCCAGAAGTTTTTTTTCCTTGTCCCCGATGGTGAGCATGGGTCGCCGTCTTTCTATGGGTCAGCAGGAGTTATGGGCGCAGTCGGCAAAGGGCTCCGCGGCCTCGCAGCCGGGGCCGGCCAGGCACTTGAACAGGTTGAGCCGGTTCAGTTGATTGGTGCCCTCGTAGATCTGCAACAGCTTGGCGTCGCGCAGGTGCTTTTCCACGCGGTTGTCGTGGCGCAGGCCCGCCTGGCCCATGAGCTCCAGGGCCAGGTGGCAGTTTTCCACGGCGAGGTCCGTGCCCGTCACCTTGGCCAGGCTGGCCCAGCCGGAGGTGCGGTGGATCTCGCAGTCGGCCTGGTCCTCCAGATGGGTCTTCCGGAACCACTTGGTGGCCG
>JAFDHW010000211.1 GCA_019308705.1 Deltaproteobacteria bacterium | reverse complement strand
GGCGAGCCCGATTCGCGCGATAGCTGCGTCAGGAGGCGGTCGCGGTACAAAAGTACAGCTTCCCTCCTCCTTCCTTGCTCTCGCGCGAATCGAACTCGTGAATAATCCGGGCTAATATTTTAGGATGGTTAATGGTTAACTGGTGGATGGTGGGGAAATACGCTCCGCTTTTTTGAAGGAATTTTGACGTTGGCGGAATGTTTCACCCTTCGGGCTCGTGAATCATCCGGGCTAAGGAATCAGGGGGAAAGAACCCATGACCGAAGAGCCGGTCCTCAAACAGTCCGTGGAAGGCCGTGTGGGAACGCTGATCCTCAACCGGCCGGAAAGACGTAACGCCCTTTCCCCGGAGCTTTTGATCGAGCTGCACGTGGCGCTCACCCGGTGGGCGGACTCCGGCGAGGTCCGGTGCGTGGTCATCACCGGGTCCGGGGACGATGCCTTCTCCTCGGGTTACGACCTCACCGCCATCCCCACGGAAATCACTCCGGAGACGGCGGACATCCTGAAGAACCACAACCCCCTGGAGCTGGCCCTTTCCACGGTGAAGAACTTTCCGTACCCCACCATCGCCATGTGGAACGGCTACTGCTACGGCGCGGGGCTGAACCTTTCCGTCTGCTGCGACATGCGTATCGCCTCGGACCACGCCAAGGCGGGCATGCCCCCCGCGCGCCTGGGGATCGTCTACCACCCCGAGGGCCTGCGCCAGTTCGTGGAGGTGGTGGGGTTTGCCGTGGCCAAGGAACTCTTTCTAACCGCCCGCACCTTCACCGCGGCCGAGTGCCTGCAAAAAGGGCTGGTGAACCGCCTGGTTCCGCCGGAACTGCTCGTGGAAACCACCATGCGATTGGCCCGGGAAACCGCCGCCAACGCGCCGCTGTCCCTCAGGCACACCAAGCGGATCCTGCACATGCTGGCCGGTTCGGTCCGACTGACCCCGGAGCAGGAAAAGGAGGCCGAGGCCCTGGTGGCCGAGGGCTTCAACAGCGACGACCTCAAGGAAGGCCAGGCCGCGTTTTTGGAAAAGCGGCCGCCGAAGTTCACGGGAAAATAGCCTCATGGAACCCGCCTTCATCCCCAGGGCCGCCGGGGAAATCCTCACCCGCGGGCGCGAAGCCGCCCTCCATTCCCTCAGGCCGTAAGGCATGGCCCGGCCGGCCCGCCGGGCCATCGGCGAGGTTCCCTTGCGGCGGGCAACCGCCTGGCCCGGAAGGAACCGGTGCAGGGTCCCGGAACCGCATTTCCTCGCTTGCTTTGTGGCCTGAGGTCTGATATGTGCCATGAAACTGATGGCAAATGCGGGCATGAACCGGGACTAAACCGTTAGTGGCAAAGGTTGCTTGGCGCGCGAGCCCGCCTGCCGACGCGGTTTTTTCCGGCACGGCAAGAGCCATGGGGGCCGGGCGGCAATCCCGGTCAGGCCCTTGCCCGGCACGGCAAAAACGCAGACCTTCCGCCTATTGGCGGTTTCCTCTCCGATACCTGATAACGGCAGCAGGCTTCCGGACGGGCCTGTTCGAATAGAGTAGATGCGGCAGGGTTCTTTCCCCTTGCGGGAAGAATTCCGCCGGCTCCAAAAATAGGCCGGCCGTGGTGCGGCGGTTCCTCCGGGCGGGGGAGGGCGCTTGCCGCGCGGTTCCCTGTCTCCAACCATCGCCGTTCCCGCCGCCCGGGTGAGAGGATTTTCATGCAGCAGCTCGTAGCCTTTCTCTCCAGGATCCACAAGGGGGTCGTCTTCTGCGAAAAAGCCCTTGTGCTTCTGCTCCTGTTCACCATGATCTTTTTGGCCGTGGGCCAGGTGGTGGCCAGGAACGTTTTTTCCGCAGGGTTCATCTGGGTGGACGAGGTCCTGCGCATCCAGGTCCTGTGGCTGGCCTTTCTGGGAGCCGGGTTGGCCGCGGAATACAACCGCCACGTGAAGATCGACGTGCTTTCCCACGTCCTGGGAAGCACCACGGCCACCAAGACCGTGGACACCGCGGCCCAGGTCTTCGCCATGGTGGTCTGCGTGTTTCTGTTCATCGCGGCGGTCATCTTCATCCAGGTGGAAGCCCGGTACTCGTCCTCGGTGCTGATCCGCGGAGTGCCGGACTGGGTGTTTCGCGTGATCATTCCCTATTTCTTCTTTTCCATGTCCATCCGGTGCCTCATCAACATGCGCCGGATCTACCTGGGCACCCATACCCGGAGCATCGAGCCGTGACGGCCGCAGTCCTTCCGGAGGGTTTTTTGAGAACAGCACGGCCAGCGGCCAAACGCACGGCTAACGGGTAGAAAATATGGAAACCTTGACCATCGTCCTTCTGGTTCTGCTCTTTGTCATCGCCATCCTGGTGGGTTCCCCCCTGTTCACCATCATCGGCGGCGCCGCGGTCCTTCTTTTCCTTACCGTGGCCCACGAGAGCATCGCCGCCATCATCATCGAAATGGGCCGCCTGGCCAACGCGCCGGGCATCACGGCCATACCGCTGTTCATCTTCGCGGGATACCTGTTTGCGGAAAGCCGGTCCTCCACCCGGTTGATCCGCATGTCCAACGCCTTTTTGGGATGGCTGCCCGGCGGCCTGGCCATGGTGACGGTCCTGGTCAGTTCCGTGTTCACCGCCATGACCGGCGCCTCGGGCATCACCATCATCGCCTGCGGCGGCATCCTGTTGCCCGCTCTGCTCAAGGACGGCTACAACAAGGACTTCGCCCTTGGCATCGTCACCGCCTCGGGCTCCTCGGGCGTGCTTTTGGTCCCCAGCCTGCCCATCATCATCTATGGCATGGTGTCGAGGACGGACATCAGCGAACTCTTCATCGCCACGGCGGTCCCGGCCATCCTCATCATCTGCTGCCTGGGCGGCTACGGCGTGTTCTACGGCATCCGCAACCAGGTGAAGACCCAGAAGTTCTCCCTGCGCGAGGTGTTCGCCTCCCTGTGGGAAGCCAAGTGGGAGATTCCGCTTCCCTTCATCGTGGTGGGCGGCATCTACGGCGGGTTCATCACCGTGGGCGAGGCTGCGTCCGCCGCCGCGGCCTACGCGCTCATCTCCGAATGCCTCATCTACCGCGAAATCACGGTCCGCCAGCTCACGAAGATCGGGGTGGATTCCATGATCACCGTGGGCGCCATCCTGGTGGTCCTGGGCACGGCCCTGGGCTTCACCAACTTCCTGGTGGACCAGGAAGTTCCCCAGCACATCCTTTCCTGGGTGGAAACCGTCATCCATTCCAGGTATACTTTCCTCATCGGCTTGAACGTGTTTCTGCTCATCGTCGGCTGCGTCATGGACATCTTCTCCGCCATCGTGGTGGTGGTGCCCCTGATCGCGCCGGTGGCCGAGGGCTTTGGCCTGGATCCCGTGCATTTGGGGGTCATCTTCCTGGCCAACCTGGAACTCGGCTACCTCACCCCGCCGGTGGGCATCAACCTGTTCATCGCCAGCTTAAGGTTCGACGTGTCGGTGCTCAAGCTGTACCGGGTGGTGCTGCCCTTCTTGTTCCTGCTGATCCTGGCGCTGCTCCTCATCAGCTACTGGCCGGCGCTCAGCATGACCCTGCTGGACGTTCTGGGCCAACGGGCCGAAATGATTCAGATATAGGAACCGGATTTCCAAAAACCCGGGGAAAGGACAAGGATCATGAGAAAAGGAAAGACCAGAAGCTTCCCGAAGGTCCGCATGGCCGTGCTGCTGTCCCTGGTGGCCCTGCTGGCCGTGGGTTGCGCCTCCACCACGAGGTCGGGCATCAAATCCGTGGGCTCTCCCGTGGTGGACACCTTCGTGGAAAAGCTCATGGACTCCAAGAGCGCCGAACTTCTGAAGGACGGCATGGCGGGGAACCTCATCATGTTGACCGGCATGGCCGAACTCGCCCCGGAAAACCGCTTGGGCCTGCAACAGTGCGCCATGCTGTACGCGTCCTACGGCATGATGGTGGAGGACGAAGACCCCGAGTACGCCAAGGTGCTGTACGCCATCGGCAAGGACTACGGCTTGCGCGCCTTGAAGACCAACCGGGCCTTCAGAATCGGCCTGGCCCAAGGCAAGAAGATTCCCGAACTGGTGGATGAACTGGGCGAGGAATACGCGGCTGCCATGTGCTGGACGGGCTTGAATATCGGCCTTCTGATCCTCCACCAGATGGAGGATCCCATGGCGCTGATGGCCCTGCCCGATTCCGTGAGCCTGATCCAGAAGTCCGTGGAATACGACCCGGACTACTACCACGGCGTGGGCAAGGCCTACCTGGGCGCCTACTACGCCATGGTGCCCGAGTTCCTGGGCCTGGGCGGCGGCCCGGAGGCTTCCGCGAAAATGTTCGAGGAGGCCCGCCGGATCACCGGCGGCAAGTTCCTCATGGTGGATGTGTTCGAGGCCCGCTACCTGGCCACGTACATGGATGACGCGGAAAAGTTCGACCGCCTCCTGAACCGCGTCATGACCACCCCCAACGAGGTGCTTCCCGGTGGAACGGCCATGAACGACTTGGCCAAGATGAAGGCCAAGTACTACCTGTCCATCAAGGACCAGCTGTTCTAGGTCGGTTTTTTTAAAAAAAGTCCGGTGGTTCCACGGAAACCCCGGACACGCGTAGAGCCCCGGGGGGGACGGCGTTGCCGTCCCCCTGCGATTTTTGGAAGGGCTCTTTTTTCTTTATCCCGGATTATTCACGAGTTCGATTCGCGCGAGAGCAAGGAAGGAGGAGGGAAGCTGTACTTTTGTACCGCGACCCCCTCCTGACGCAGCTATCGCGCGAATCGGGCTCGCCGGAAGGGTGAAAAATTTCGCCGATGTCAGCATTCCTCAAAGAAACAGCGTGCATTTTTCAAGGACCCTTCCATTGGCA
>JAFDHW010000210.1 GCA_019308705.1 Deltaproteobacteria bacterium | reverse complement strand
TGCTCTCTTCCGTGGCGGGTTCGTC
Source organism: Deltaproteobacteria bacterium (assembly GCA_019308705.1). Taxonomy (GTDB): domain Bacteria; phylum Desulfobacterota; class Desulfobacteria; order Desulfobacterales; family Desulfatibacillaceae; genus JAHJUF01. The sequence goes on along the minus strand of JAFDHW010000210.1, from coordinate 4,834 downwards.
CCACTGCACAGTGACTTGCTTCTTGGCCGGATCGCCGGTGACCTTGATCACTCCCTTTTGCTCGGAAAGTTCATTCTTGATGGCCGCCACGCAGTGCCGGCAGCTTATGTTCTGTACGGTAAAGGTCTTTTCCCGCAAAACGCCCTCCTTTCGAACATCGTGTAAATACGGGGGCCGGGTCAGCTTTCCAGCCAGGTACTCCAGGGTTTCGCCCACCCCTTCCGGCGAGTGGGCCTCGATGGTGACTACGGGAGGCTTCTCCATGGCGGCCACGTAATCTAGGAGCAAGGGGAACTCCACCTTTCCCCGGCCCGCGCCCAGGTGGTCGTCGTCCTTCCCGTTGTTGTCGTGGACGTGGATCTCCTCCACGCAGGGGCCAAGGGCCTCCAGCCAGCGGGAAAGGGGGGTGCGGGAAAAGGCCAGCACATGGCCCGGGTCCAGGCAGAAACCCGCCCTGCCCTCCAGCCGGTCCAAAAGTTTTTCCAGCATCTCCGGCCCTTCCTCGAACACGTTTTCCAGGACCAGGCGAGCGCGGCTTTTTTCGGCCAGCTCGTCGGCAAACTCCAGGAAGGTGTCCACGGCCGCGTTCATCCACCACTTGGGCGCGAACCCGTACACCCGCCGATCCCACCCCGCGTGGCACACCACGGTGAGGGGGTCGAAAATCTCCGCCAAGGGTATCACCTGGGCAAGCCTCCTGCGGGTGGCTTTCAACACGGACGGTTCCAGGGCGCCGGGAGCCAGGTCGATGAAAGGCGCGTGAAAGGTGACGGCCACGCCGCGTCCGGCCAGCGACCCGGCGGTCTTTTCAAAGTGCGCGAAATCGTAGCGCTCCAGGGACACGTGGTCCATGCCCAGTTCCAGGTTCAGGTTGCGGTCCGCCACCAGATCCCAAAACTCGGTCATGAGCCGGTGGTAGGGAACGGCCACGTGCACCCACTGGCGGACGCACGCTAAGGCGGCATCGCGGTCAAAGGGATCTATGTTTTCGGCCAGTTCTTCCATGGCTCGTTTCCGTTCTCATTGGCTGTCCAAAGAATCCAGCACGGGCTTGGCCGCCTTCTGGTAGGCTGAAAGCAGGGTGAGCACGAGCACCATGGCCAAAGGCCCAAGGAGTATGCCCAGCATGCCGAAAGCGGCGATGCCCCCGATGAGGGAGAAGAACACCCCCATGGGGTGGAGTTCGCTTTTTCCCCGCATGAAAAAAGGCCTGAGCAGGTTGTCGCTCATCCCCACCACCACCACGCCCCACACGGCCAGGAATATGGCGGCTCCCGCCCGTCCCGAGACCCACAGCAGCAGGGAGGCGGGCAGCCACACCACCGCAGGCCCCACCATGGGGATGACCGAGAAGAATGCCATGACCACGCCCCAGATCAACGGCGGCAGGCCCACGATGGCAAAGGCGATGCCGCCCAGGGCGCCCTGGGCCAGGGCGGTGAGAAAGGAGCCGTAAAAGGCGGACCTGGAAACCTCCTTGAACCGCTCGGCGATTTCCGCCTCCAGGCTGGCGGACAGGGGCAGAAGGTGGGAAAGCCAGCGCAAAAACGCGTCCCCGTCCTTCAAAAAGTAGAACAGGGCGAAGAGCATGAGCACGAACTTCCACACCGCGCCCGTGACGGTTTTCAACACCGATCCGGACCAGGAGACCAGGGTTTGGCTGACCGCACCCGCGGCACCGGCCAGCTGCTTCCCCCACCCGGAGACGTCCATCTCCACCCACGGGAAATACCGATCCAGCAGGGCGGACAGGCGGGCGGAAAGGTCGCCTTGGGCTGTTTCCTCGGCCACCCGCTGGCGGATCCACTCGTAGGCCGCGAGGGACTCCTTGGCTATGAGGGTCGACAAAAGGACCAGGGGCGCCACGATGACCAGGACCACCAGGATGCAGGTGAGAAGCGAGGATAGGGCCTTTCTGCCTCTCGTCCGGGCCAGGAGAAAGGCGTAGGCCGGCCGTGCAATGACCGCCAGGACCACGGCAAGAAGGAAAATGCTCAGAAAGGGCCGCAGCACCGCGTAGGCGAAAACCAGGGCCGCGGCCAGGCAAAGCAGGAAAAACCCGCCCCCGAAATCCCGAAGATTCATGATCACTGCCCCCCGGCGGCGGGTCCCCGCCGCCCCCCCATGAAAAGACGAACCTTCCCGTTACCGGTCGAAAAAGACGTTCTTCCCGGTCACGGACAAGGGAATGCCCATGGTGAAATCCCAGTCCACCAGCCCCATGTCCCGGGCCACCACGCCGATGCGATACATGATGCGGTTGTCCACATTCAACAAGCTTGCGGTTTTCACCGCGGAGCCCAGAGCGATGCCCATGTCCAGGAGCCGGAACGCGCAGACGGGGCCGGAAAACTCGCCCTGGATCTTTTTCTGCCGCGCCAGTTCGTCGCAGGAAGAAAATCCGCAGGCCCCGCAACGTAAACCGACGGGCCTGGCGTCCTTGATTCCGATGAGCAACACACCGGCCCCCAAGAGGCTTTTGGCGTCCCGGTCGAAGTTTTGTTTCCCGGTTTTCCGCCCAAAGGCCGCCATGGCCTCGGCAAGCTTGTCCACTTCGCCGGCGGAAAGGATGCGCGTGTGCACGAAATTTTCGCCCAGGCTCTTGGGCGCGGTGACGGCGGAGACTTCCATGAGCCGGGCCACCATTTCCATGGCGTCCATAATGTTTCCCCCTCGTGTGCAAACGTCTGCTAAAACCGGATGCGATGATGGCAAGCGGCCTGGTGCGAAGGAGGAAAACCAACAGGTACCCGCCCATGCGCGCCTCCTCGGTTTCCGTCCCCCGGGCGGCCCGTTGCGGGCTCCCCCATGGCACCCCTTTGGAAACTGCCTGAATATTGCCGTTTTTATGCCGCCAAGTGTAGTTTATCGCCCCTGGAAACTCAAGGCGGCGCTTTTCCTGGTCCAAGCGTGCTCCGGCCCTCGAGCGGCGGGGGCAGGCCTTCGTCCAGGTAGCCCAGAAGCGATTCGATGTGGTTTTTGGCGGCCAGGCCATAGACCCATTCTTCGGGGACGGCGGGCATGCCCAGGTGCGCGCCCAGAACCATGCCCAGGGCCATGCCCCGGGCCGCGGAGTCGCCGCCCGCCATGTTGTTCTGCACCAGCCCCTCGGCCAGGTCGTTCTCGTAGGAGCACATCAAATGCACCAGGGAGGGGAAGGCGTACCGGACCTCGCAGGACTGGCCGAACCCCTTGATCACGTAGCGGGTGTTCCGTCCCCTGGTCTCCAGGCCCCTTTCGAGCCAGTGGAGCAGCTCATCGGAATGCCCCCCTTCCCGTTGCAGGGCCAAAAGGGCGGCCGTGGGCTTTTCGCCGCCAAGGACAAGCATGGTGACACGGCAGAGGAAACCGGCAACCTCCTTGACCAGGGCCGTGTTGTGGGTCATGGCGGTCTGCTGCACACAGAAACGCTCGCACAGATCCGGACGGGTACGGTGCCGGTAGATGACGGGCGCCATGCGGGATGCCCCGGCCAGTTCCTCCACGTGACTGCCGGCCTCCTCGGGGCTTTTTCCCTGGGCAAAGTTCTCCAGGGTGGCCTTGGTGGCGCGGTCCATATAGCCGCGGTAGTTTGCAAACAGCGCCCGCCAGTCGTCGGCCCACCTTTCCAGGTCAAAGCCCTGGTTCTTGGCCACGGACTCCAAAAGGGTCAGGGCCTGGTCGCCGTAGTGGGTGAACTCTCCGGCCTTCTTGCCCGCGTGGAACGAATCCTTGTCCGGCGCGCGCAGGTAGTTGGCCCGGCCCACCCCCTCGTCGATGTCCGCGGTGCGATAAATCCAGTGCACGCCCAGGGCAAGGGAATCTCCCACAAAGCTTCCGAACACCATGCCCCTGGTCCGCTCGCGCATGAAGTCTCCTGTCCGCTTCCAAAGGGTTGAGGGTTGGCACAAAATACCGTCATCCTGCTGACAAAACGTAATACGCGGGTGCGTGGCGTCAACGAAACCGTACAACGGGCGGGCCAACGCGGGGATTTTCCTGGAAAAGCGGGCGGGTGCCCGGCCGGGCGCGAGATACGGGCTACAGCCCCAAGAGGGGAAGGAGGTCGAGGGGCTCCTGGATGAATTCCACGGCCCCCGCGCCTTCAAGTTCGGAACGCGGCCGGTATCCCCACAGGGCGCCCACGGGGCGCATGCCCGCGGCCAGGGCGGTTTTCACGTCCGTGCCCGAATCCCCCACGTAGGCAAAGGACGCTGGGGCCACGCCCATGTCCCGGGCAATGGCCAGGGCCCCGGCGGGGTCCGGCTTCCTGGGGACGCCGGGCCGGGTTCCCCTCACCTCGGCAAAGGGGGTCTGCGGGAAATACTCCTGCACGCACTTTTCCGTGAAATCCTGGGGCTTGTTCGAGAGCACGGCCATGGACAGGCGGGATTTTTGCAGAGCGTCCAGCAACGCTTCCACGCCGCCGTAGGGCATGGTGGAGCGGTTCCAGGCCTTGGCGTATTCCTCCATGAAGGCGTTGGACGCAGCCTCTATGGTTTCCTGGTCCCGGCTGTTCTCGGGAAGGGCCCGCCGGGCCAGTTCGGCTACTCCCTGGCCCACGAAAAACCGGTAATCCTCCACGGGCCTGGCCGGGTATCCGAGGGAGCCCAAGGCCGCGTTCATGGAATCCGCCAGGTCCTGAAGGGTGTAGAGCAGCGTGCCGTCCAGGTCAAAGAGCACGGCCCGACAAGCTTTCATGTTCCTCCAAAAAAGCCCCCGGGGAAAAAGCGGGGTAAGCTAACCCGGATTATTCATGAGCAATTTTGCCCGAGATCGAATTTTTCTTTATTTTCAATCCGTTGGAGCTGTTTTTTGGGTCTTGCGCCAAAGACGGTCTGATTATTGGAGGAAT
>JAFDHW010000209.1 GCA_019308705.1 Deltaproteobacteria bacterium | reverse complement strand
TTATTGTCCCTCTTTGGGAGGGTCAAAACCCCCACCTTTAGGTGGAAGCTTTAGCGGTGTTTCTGGTATGTTCGGGCCATGGAAGGATATCGCCACGGCTCGCATACGGTTTTCATGATCCACCTGCACTTGGTTTGGATCACCAAGTACCGGAAACCCATCCTGACCGGAGATGTGGCCTACCGGCTGCGGGAGCTGATCCGGGAAATATGCCGAACGGAGAAGACGGAAATCATCCGGGGGCATATCTCCAAGGATCATGTCCATCTCTTTGTCTCGGTTCCTCCGCAGGTGACCATCAGCCGACTCGTCCAGAGGCTGAAGGGCAAGACGTCCCACAAGATGCTCAACGAATTCGAAAGCTTGAGAAAAAACTTTTGGGGACGCCACCTTTGGGCACGTGGATATTTCTGCTGTAGCAGCGGCAACGTCACGGATGATGTGATCAAACAGTACATTGAAAACCAGAGCCATGACGTTGATACCGAGTTCAAAATAGAAGGGGAGGGACCCCCTTCGTCTTGAGCCTGCTTCCAGCGGGAACTCGCCCGGCTTCAGCCGGAACCGCCGACTTTAGTCGTCAAATTGAAGCCCTCGCCTTTAGGCGAGGGAGGCTTCACTCGGCGAAATTTTTCATGAATAATTCGGGCTAGTTGAACCGGCTTATGGAAGCAAGCTCGCCCCAGTCGCTGGGGCACAAGGCCGACTGAACCACGCCGAACATGGTGTGAAGCAGTTCGAAAGCGGTGATCGTGGCCGAAGGGTCCGCCAGCCGCGCCAGGATCTCCTCTTCCCGGCCCTTTTTGGCCTTGAGGCCTTCCAGGTCCTTGAGCACCTGGATGGCTGCAGCCCCCGCGTTGGCTTTTTCCAGTTTTTCGCGCTGGCCCCGGAGGGCGTCCGCGCTCGCGGACAAAAGCACCCTCTTGTTCTTCTCGCCGGAAAAGACCTTCTGCCCGTTCACAAACGTCTCGATGGCCACCATGGTATCCCGCTCCGTCTCGGAAAGCTCGCTTTGCAGCATGGCCCTGGCGTTTTCCGGCAAAGAGATGTTCACCTGCTTCAAGATGTCCCCGTTTCTTCTCATCTTGGCGGCGAACTCCCGTTCCGCGGCGGCAAAGAACTTGCGGGTCACATCCCGGGCGACATCTACAAGGTCCTTTCCCTCGGCGGCGGCCTGGTGCAGGGTTTTGCCCACCGCGGGCAGGGTGCGACCGGTTTTCACGAACAAATGGGCGCCGGTCACCACGCGGTAGATCATGCCCACGGTGGCCTGCCAGTCCTGCATGTGCAGAGTGCGCGGCAGGCTCGGATAGAGCTTTTCCAGGATGCTGTTTTCCATGAGGTGGGAGGGGGTGGCGAAGTAAGGGGTGCCGCCCAGCATGGGCTGGGGAATCTTTCCGTTAGGCCCCGGCTTGAAGATGACCGCGGTCTCCACGTCGATGAGCCCGATGCGAAAGGCATTGGCGTCGGCCAAAAACCCGGGGTATTCCTTGGGGTCCCCGGCCACCAAGAGGTTGTCGGGCTTGAGGTCCCGGATGGAAACCTTCTTTTCCGCAAGCCAGGCCAGGACCTCGGTGAGATTGGCGGAGATGCTCTCCATGCGGGCCTTGTTCTGGCCAAAGGACCGCCCGCGCAGATACGACCGCAAGGCCTCGCGGTATTCCTCCAGGGGACCGGCCCCTTGGCTCAGGGATTCCTCGATGACCCTGGACACCTCGGCGGCCATGTCGTCCGGGAGCCCGGATACGCCCTTTTTCAGCTTCTCGCCCCGCATCTGGGTGAGGATCCACCGCCTTACCTCGAAGTCCGACGGAGGGGGCTTTCCCTTGGCGGAAAAGGCGTCGTAGACCTTGCGGGCCGTCCCATGGACCAGGGAATAGACGGCCTCCCCGGCTTCCTGGTACTTCTCGCCGTAGCGGCCCACGAAGTCCTGGAGTTCGAAGACCACCTCGCCGTGGCCGGCGATCTCCTTGTCCAGGCGCTCGTCCATGTTGTGCATGTCCTCGACGATGTTGCCCAGGAAAAAATAGCGGGAAAGGTCCATGAAAAAGGCGAAGGCGCCGCTGATCTTCAGGTAGCGCTGGAACTTGGAGCCCCGCAGCCACTTGGTGTACTTGTCCTCCAGCTGGGCGGGCGAGATGAACTTCTCGTCGTCAAAGGAGTATATCTTCTTCAGGATCACCGACACCCGGGGAACGATGCATTCCCTGGGGGCCACCTGCTCCTTGATGCGGATCTCCTTGTTGATGGCCTCCACGTACTGGTCAAAGTCCGTGATGGGCTTGGGCGGGATCTTGACCACCATGTGGTCGTCGTAGATGGCGTAGAAGCACTTGCTCTTGGACCCGGAACCCTCCCCCAGGGGGCTTATGCGCATGCGCCGGGCCTGCCAGTCCTGGTCCATCTTCACCCGCAGCTCGTAGGTGATGGTCTTGCCCTTGGCGTCGCTGTCCACGCGGAGGACCTGAGCGGCGGCATCCTTTTCCGCCCCCAGCTGGGCCTTGTACAGGCGCAGGAAAAAACGGGCGATGCGCTCGTGGTCCGGCAGGTTCTGGGCGGCGTCGTCGTCTTCCTCCTCGTCGTCCTCTTCCTCCTGCTGTTTCTGGGGAAACAGGATGCTGCGCATGGTCTTGACGCCCAGGTACAGCACGCCCAGGCCGATGGCCGCGTAGATGAAGGGGAAGGCGGTGTCGATCCCCTTGCCCACGTAAGGGTGCAGTCCCCGGATGTCCGGGAAGATGATGGGGATGATCACCAGAAAGACCAGGACCAGGATGGCGACGACCATTGTATCGCTCCGCCCAGTTGAATCGTCCGGCCCCGGGCCGCCGGCCAGGGCGCCGGTGAAAACCCGCACGACCTGCACGGGGTGAACCGCTTGTGGGGGTAAAACCGGCCGGGCGAGCCCGGCGGGGAAGTTTCGATCAGGAAAAGATAGACAAAAACTCTACCCCAGGGCCCAAAATACCGCAACCCCGAAACAGGTAAAACGCGTTACAAACGGAAACGAGGCCTTGTACGGGGCGGTCAGGACCCGCTTGCCAGCTTTTCCCGCACCCGGGGCAGCAGGCCGCCCGCGGCCACCAGCTCCTGCATGAAGGGAGGGATGGGGTTGGCCTGCCAGGTTTTTTGGGAGGAAAGGTCGGTGACCGTGCCCGCGTCAAAGTCCACGCGCACCCGGGCCCCGGCCGGGATCTGGTCCGCCTCGGGGCATTCCAGGATGGGCAGGCCCATATTGAAGGCGTTTCTGAAAAAGATGCGGGCGAAACTCTTGGCCACCACGCAACGCACCCCCGCGGCCTTGATGGCGATGGGCGCGTGCTCCCGGGAAGACCCGCACCCGAAGTTCTTGCCCGCCACGATCACGTCGCCGGCCGAAACCGCCTTGGCGAACCCCGGGTCCGCGTCCTCCATCACGTGGGAGGCGAGCGCCGCCGGGTCGCTGGTGTTCAAATACCGGGCCGCGATGATGAGGTCCGTGTCCACGTCGTCGCCGAATCGAAAAACCTTGCCCTCGCCGCTTTCCATCTTGTCCTCCGACGCTTGAACCCCGGGCGGCTACAGGTCCCGGGGGGAGACGATGCGGCCGGCCACGGCCGATGCCGCCGCCACCGCGGGATTGGCCAGGTAGACCTCGCTTTGGGGATGGCCCATGCGGCCCACGAAGTTCCGGTTGGTGGTGGCCACGGCCCGCTCGCCCTCGGCCAAAATGCCCATGTGCCCGCCCAGGCACGGCCCGCAGGTGGGCGGCCCCACCACGGCCCCGGCGTCCACGAAGGTTTCCAGAAGCCCCTCGGCCAGGGCCTGGCGGTACACCGCCGGGGTGGCGGGCAGCACGATGCACCGCACGTTGGGATGCACGCTTCTTCCCGAAAGAACCTTCGCCGCGGTGCGCAAATCCTCGATGCGGCCGTTGGTGCAGGAGCCGATCACCGCCTGGTCGATGACCACGTCCCCTGCCCGGCTCACGGGCCTGACGTTTTCCGGCAGGTGGGGGAAGGCCACCACCGGCTCCAGCTTGCTCACGTCGTATTCCACGGTGCGGGCGTATTCCGCGTCCGGGTCGCTTTCCAGGTACACCGGCTCGCGGAGCGCCCTGCCCGCCTCGTACTCCCGGGTCTTTTCGTCCGGCGCGAACATGCCGGCCTTGCCGCCCGCCTCGATGGCCATGTTGGCCATGGTGAACCGGCCGGCCATGGAAAGGCTGTCCACCGCGTCGCCGCAAAACTCCATGGCCATGTAAAGCGCCCCGTCCACGCCGATCTCGCCGATGGCGTGGAGGATGAGATCCTTGCCCTCCACCCACTCGGGCAGCTCGCCGGAAAACACCAGGCGCAGGGTTTCGGGCACCTTGAGCCACACCTCGCCCGTGGCCATGGCCGCGGCCAGGTCCGTGGAGCCCACGCCCGTGGCGAACGCCCCCAGCGCGCCGTAGGTGCAGGTGTGGGAGTCCGCGCCGATGACCAGATCGCCGGAGACCACGATGCCCTTTTCCGGCAACAGCACGTGCTCCACCCCGCAGCGGCCGCCCTCGTACCAGTGGACAAGCCCTTGTTCCTTCGCGAACTCGCGGACCTTCTTCACCTGCATGGCGGACAAAATGTCCTTGTTGGGGGTGAAATGGTCCGGCACCAGCACCACGCGGGAGGGGTCGAACACCTTTTTGGCCCCGGCCTCGTAAAACTTGTCAATGGCGATGGGCGCGGTGATGTCGTTTCCAAGGGCCACGTCCACCCGGGCGGTGACGAGCTCGCCGGGGGCGACCTCCTTCTTGCCCGCGTGGGCGGCCAAAATCTTCTGGGAGATGGTCATGCCCATGGTTACCATCCTGAAGGCGCAGGCCGGGCCACCCCCGCGGGG
>JAFDHW010000208.1 GCA_019308705.1 Deltaproteobacteria bacterium | reverse complement strand
GCCACCACCCCGGCCCCGGAGATCCAACGGGCGCCCAGGAGGCCGAACACGGAATCCGTGGGCGCGGAGGCCAGGGTGAAGTAGGGCACCCCGCCCTGGACGATGATCCGGGTGGCCACCAGGTACATGAGGAAAAAGGCCAGGGTGATCAGAATCGCGGGAAGAAACGCCGGGCCGAAGTAGGCCAGCCACCCGGCCACGGCGAAAAATCCCAGCAAAAACCCCCAGAAGGCGAACCGGGTGGATATCCACTGGCTCTCCCGCACGGGGACGGGTTTCTTTGAAAGCGCCAGGAAAAGGGCCTCCTTGAGGTGCCCCCGGGCCAGCCATACCAGGAAGCCGAAGAACACCAGGTAGGCCCCGATCATCTGGGTTTCCTCGGGCCGGGACAGGGTGGGGCCGAAGGTGACGCCCAGCGCGGCCGAGGGGATGGCGTAGCCTAAGACCGCCAAAAGGCCGATCAACAGGCCGCCCAAAAGGTAAAACAGCCAGAAGGAGAGCGAGATCCGCCGGGACACCAGGAAGGCGAACCCGATGAACGCGGGGTAGATGTGGATTTTCAGCTTGTAGAACGCGGCGAACAGTCCGTACTTGGAAAAATAGGGCCCCATGAGGACGAGGGTGGGGATCGCGGGCACGGAGGGATGGTAAAAGGCCAGGCCGTTGATGGTGTGCAACGCGATGGACACGCCTGCGCCGGCCAGGAAAAAGCGGTTGGTGAAAAACCCCCACAGCCCGCCCTCGTCCACGGCCTGCTCCATGAGCAGGGGCACGCGGAGCAGCGGAAAGTTCATGCGCTCGTTTTCCAGCCATTGGGGCGCGAACAGGTTCACCAGGCAGGCCATGACAAAGTAGCAGAGCAGCACGAAGGTCCCCCACACCAATAGCGGGGTGAGCCACGCGCCCCAGGGGATGGCGGAAAGCACTTGGATCCAGCCCATGCGCCGGCCGCCGGAAAGCCCGTCGTACAGGGTCTCCACCGCCTCCGCGTTCTGGGGATACCAGGAGTCCGGAAGAAGCGGAAACAGGACCTCCTTCCAGTGGTTACCCGGCGTGGCGAACCGAAAGGGCGCGGACAGGTTCACGAAGAAGGTGCGGGCGAGCCCCGTATAGGCGATGCCCGAAACCAGGATCATGAGGGTGAACACCACCAACAGCTCGCGGCCGGAAAACAGCAGCCGGCCGGTGAGTTTTTTGCCCAGGCCCGTGAGCACGGTGAGCCACAGCAGCACGAAGAACGGCGCCAGGGGAAAGTGCCCGCCGGAAAGCAGCGTGGCCTTGTGCGTCACGTTGTTTGCCGGCGTGGCCGCGCAAAGCGCCATGGCCAGGGAAAAGCCCGTGACAAGCGCGCGGGGCCGCACCGCCCCGTTCGTGCCGTTCGCTTCCGGCGGCATCAGGCGGTCTCCCCCCCTTCTTCCTCCGGCGCCCGCCGGGGCAGGTCCTTTTCCAGGAGCTGCTCGAAATAAAGCTTCTGCTCGTGGGAAAGGGACCGCCACACCAACAACTCGCGGCGAAGCGCGTCCAGAAAGGCCTTGTTCACCCGCCTCCAGGCTTCGGCCTCGCCGGTTTCCCGGCGCAGGCGGACGGTGATGGACAAAAAGTCCGGGTCCTCCTCAAAGGGGCAGAACTCCAGTTCCATGGACTGGTGGATGCCTAGGTCAAAGGGCGCCAGCCACACCCTGGCGTGGAGGATGAGGCAAAAGCTCTGCCGGCAGGCGCGGCCTCGGCACCGTTCCAGCCCCTCGCCGGAAAGGCCCACGCACAGCCGGGCCGGGCATCCTGTCTCCAGGGCGATGTCCTGAGTGGAGAACTTGCCGTGGGACACGTCGGTGTGCTCTGCCAGAAACTCCCGCAGGTACCCCGCCGCGCTCCGAAGCTCCCGGTAGCGCAGCAGGAAAGGCAGGCTGGTGGTGAGCAGGCCCTCCCTGGCCTGGGGCAGCACCCAGGAGCGGGACACGTCCGGGATGGCGATCTTTCCCGCCACCCGGGCGGGGTACAGGCTGGAGGCCAGGACCACGGCCATGACCAGCACCATGGCCCCCACCCCGGCCAAAGACGAGTAGTTCACCGTGATGCCCGCCCACAGGCTCGTGCCCGCGAACAGCCGGGCCGAGGTCTGGGCCAACAGGTAGCCCAGCACCACGGAAAGCACGCCAAAGGCCATGGCCTCGGCCAAGAACAAAAAGGACACGTGGGAAGGCGCCAGGCCCACGGAGGTGTACACCGCGATCTCGCCCTTGCGCTCGTAGACGCTGGCGATCATGGTGTTTAACACGATGAACACGGAGATGAGCACCGGCACCAGAATGTTGGGCGCGCCCGTGTAGGACAAAGTGTCCGACGAGGAATACAGGCGCACGCCCTTTTCGCTTCCCACGAAGAACAACAAGTTGTAGCGGTCCACCAGGTTGGCCGCCAACGCGCCGATATCCGCGGTTTGCGGAACGGACACGGCCGCGGCCTTGAACGCGCCGCCCATGGAAAGCAGCGTCTCGTGGGGCATGATGATGGTCTGGGACCCGGCGATGTGCTGGTACCGGCTCTTGAACGCCCGCACCTGTTCCCCGCTCTCCATGGCCTCCATCTCCGCCTCGGTGATGCGCATGGCCTCCTCCGAGGGAAAGATCACCGGGGTCACGGGCTCGCCATCCAGGTCCCCGAAGGCGTCGAGGGCCTTGCCGTCGAACACGCCGGTTACGAAAAACTCCATTCCCCACAGGGTGACGGCGGGCGTGCCGGAAAGGGGCAGGGAAAGGCCCAGGCCTTCGGCCGCCTCCCGGGGAAGCAACACCGCACGCTTTTCGCCCTCTTCGAACCACCGGCCGCTTTCAAGCACCCTGCCTATGCCCGTCACCCGCGGCTCGTCCGCGGAAAGCCCCACCAGGCCCCGGGCCAAAAACTTGTTTTCGCCCCTTGCCAGGGGCACGAACATGGCCCGGGTGCGATCCTCCCGCTCCATCCACACCCGTGGGGCCACGGGGCCGACGCTGGAAAGGACGTTCTCCAAGGCGTCCTCCGCCTCCCGCGGAAGGTCCTGCCAGTTCACGGTCTTCAGCAGCATCCCCCGGTAGGGGGCGGTGTCGGCAAAGGGCAGGCTGCCCACCCGGCGCACGCTTTTGACCGAGGTGAACCCCATGACCGTGAAGGTGAGGATGACGAGCGTGACGCAGGTGAGGGCGGTCCGAAGCCTCCGCCGCCGCAGGTTGCTCACCCCCAAAAGGAACGCGGCCCAGAAGGCCTTCCACCGGCCGCCCTGGGCGCCCGCGTCCCGGGTGGCGCGACGCTTGAGCCGGTCCATCTCTCCCTCGAACCGCAGAAACACGATGATGGAAACCAGGGCGGAAAGCCCCATGACGAAAAAGGCCAGGATGACCACCAGGGGCGAGTAGGCCAGCCCAAAGGCCGGGTGCACATGGTAGACCACCGCGATGACCGCGGCCAGGATGCCCAGAAACGCCAGGATGCGGTAGTGGATGTCGGTAAAGGAGAACAAGAGGCGTTCGGCGGCGAAGGCAAAGGGCACGAACAGGGCGATGTAGAACAGCACGCCGAACAGCACGTCCTTCTGGATATCCTCCACCCGGTTGTACACCCGGCTGGCCAGGGCCAGCGAGGTGCGGGCCTGCTTCTCGAATTCCGAGAACTCCCCGGCCTCCCGCGCTTCCCCGGCCCGGGCAAGGGAAGTCTCGCCCCGGTCCATGAGTTCGCGCAGGCGCCGGTCGAAGATGCCCTTGTCCTCCAGGTTGCGCACCCGGGGGCCGATCAGGGCCCACATGTCCCTGGCCGCGAAAAACTCCGTGCCGTGAAGGAAGGGGTTGTCGTCCACCAGGTAGCCCCGCCCCTCGGGCGCATCTTCCCCGGCGTTCAACAGCAGGTACTTCTTGGTGAGCACGGTGTCGGACAAGGTCAACTTCATGCGGGCGCCCGGCTCCAGGAACAGGCTGGCCAGGGTGGAGTCGCGGGTGTCGATGCGGGAATACCAGTAGCGCACCGGCTCGGCGTCGGTGCGTGCTTCCAGAAGGTTTAACCTGGTCATGTAGGCGAAGCTTCTCGGCTCCAGGAGGTGGAACAGGGTCATCTGGCGGCAGCCGAACATGACGAGGCTTGTCTCCATCTTCCGCCGCCGCATCTTCACACGGTAGGAGCCTTTGCCCGTCTGGTTCTTGTCGATGGCCCACACGGCCAGGCCGGTTTCCGGGTCCAGGCGGTATCCCTCCAGGATCACCTTGTGCAGGGAGTGCTTGTAGTCCGCCACCCCCCGAAAGGTGAAATCTCCGGCCGCGTCGGCCATGGCGTAGAACAAGGCCGGCCCCTGGTAGGCCTGGATGACGGTGCCCGGCGCGGGCTTGTCCGCGAACAGCTCGCCGTGGCGGATGAACCGGGCCCGGCCGTTGAGCACGGAAAAGCCGTCCCGGGGAAGCTGGTCCGTGCGCAGCCGGGGGGCGGAGGCCATGCCCCGCACCAGGCCCCGGACCATTTGCGCCTGGCGGGCGGCGTAGGAGAAATCCACGGATTCCGGGAGGTCCGAGGGCGTGCCCCACAGGGGCCTGGCGTCGTTCACCGTGGCCAGGGAAACCCCCAGGTACCCGGCCAGGGCGCTGACCTCCCCGCCCAGGGAGGGGTGGTCCACAAACCAGGTCTGCCAGGGCCGCACCTGGCTGGGCCGCAGCGTGTCCCGGAGCGGAGCGGCGCCGGGGTCCGCCTTCCGCACCTTTTCCGCGGTCCCCTGCAGCACGTCGTCCAGCACGGAGTAGGCCGGGGTGCGGTTGATGCGCTCCCTGAGGGGGAACATGAACCCCTGGTTGAACGCCCCCACCCCGTCGCCGTGGCTGGAGAGGTGCAAGGACACCACGGCCGCGGTTTCTTGCCCCTCCACGGCCCGACGCAAGGCCA
>JAFDHW010000207.1 GCA_019308705.1 Deltaproteobacteria bacterium | reverse complement strand
CTTTCTGGGGGCCTTGCTACCCGATATGGCCCCGTGGTGTCAACTCTTTTTTTGCCGGGCCGGGCAAAACCCCAAAAAAGGCGTCGCCCGCCGGATTGTCTCCAGGATAAGGCCCGAACCGGGCCGACACAAGGGGCAAGCCCATACCGTCTGTCGCCGGGTATGCCCATCATGGTTCCGGAAAAACGAGCTTCTATGCCGTCCCGTCGGTCTTTTTCGCGGAAGGCCTTGCCAAAAGCCCGCTTACCTCCTTTTCCGAAAGCTTCCGCCATTGGCCCGGGCCGAGGTTTCCCAGGCGGATGCTCCCCATGCGCACCCGGTGGAGGGATACCACCCGGTGGCCGGTCTTGCCCACCATGCGCCGCACCTGCCGGTTCATGCCCTCCTTGAGAATGATGGAAAACGTATCCCTGCCCCGGCGCTTCACGCGCGCGGGCCGGGTCTTCTTGCCCAGGATGTTCATGGGCCTGGCCAGGCGCTCCAGGTCCTTGTCCGACACCGGCCGGGCCGTTTTCACAATATATTCCTTTTCGTGGTTGAAGGAGGGATGGGACAATTGATGATGCAGCATCCCGTTGTCGGTGAGGAGCAGAAGCCCGGTAGAATCCTTGTCCAGCCGGCCGATGGGATACAGCCTGCGGGGGGTGTCCACCAGTTCCAGAACCGTGCGCTCCTGGGGTTGGTGACAGGAGGAAACAAAGCCTTCGGGCTTGTTCAGGGCGATGGTCAGGTTGTCCCGGGGAATGGTGAGGCGTTTGCCGTCCAGGCGGATTTCGTCCGCCTCCGGGTCCACCACCGTGCCCGGGGTGGTGACCACTTTCCCGTTCACAGACACCCGCCCCTCGGCCACCCATTTTTCCCCGGTCCTGCGGGAGCAGGCCCCGGCATGGGCCAGGAATTTCTGCAGCCGCATGGGGGCCTCCTATTCCGCGGAAGGGGAGCAGACGGCCAGGACCAGGCTTTCCACGGCAAGGCGCGGGTCTATGCCCGAAGTCTTCATCTTCTTGTCGCACACGCCGGCCTGAACAAGGAACGAGACCGCCTCGGCGGTGGTGAAGCGCCGGGCCCGGTCCAGGAGCAGATAGGCGGGAAACGGGCTCTTGGAGCGGCTTATGGCCAGGTCCACGGCCCCCTTTTTGCCCTTGTCCCCCTGCCCTGCCCGGTCCTTCCAATCCCGGGCCAGAGCGGCAAGCTCCTGGTCGAACCCCTCCACCAGGGGGTGGATGGACTGGGTGTACTGCGGGTAGCGCATGCCCGGCATCCAGGCGCGGCCCGCGTCGGAATCCAGAAACTCCCGGGCCAGGACCAGCCTGCGCAACTGGTTGGTGATGGCGGCCAGCACCTGCAGGGGATGGAAACCCGAAGACAGGAGCATGGAGAGCTGTTTCAGACTCTCGTCCGCGTCCCGGTCCAACAGCGCGTTGGTGAACACGAAAATGGGGTCCGTGCGGTTCGCGGAAACCACCTGGGAAACATCGTCGGCGGTGATCCTCTTCCGGCCGCCCACAAAAGCGGCCAGTTTTTCCAGCGCCGCGGCCAGGGTCCGAAGGTCCGGGTTGAGCCGTTTTTCCAGTTCCGCCAAGGCGGCGGGCTCCAGGGTCTTGCCCAGAGGCGAAAGCACCTGTGCGGCCACGGCCTTCCTCTGGGATTCGGCCGCGTCCTTGTCCGCCTTGCGCCGGCCCGAAGGCACGGAGCAATCCACCACCAGGCCGGATTCCTTCAAGTACTTGTAGAGCTTTTTGCGCTTGTCCACGGAAGAACTGGTGATCAGCAACACATTGGCCTTGGGCACGCCCGCGGCAAGGCCCGCGGCAAGGGTCTCGGCCTCGTCGGAGGGCGAAGGCACGGCCAGGTCCCTTTCCCGGACCTCCCTGGCCAGGGACGCGGCCAGGTCCCGGTCCTCGTCTTCCACGGGCAGGGAGGAGGGGTCCGCGGGGTTCAGGTCCCCGGCGGAAAGCCCCTTTGCGGCCAAAAAATCCAGGAAATGGCGAAGGGCCTTGGCCTGTTCACCCTTGCCGTGGGCCTCCCTGGCCTTGGCGAACAGTTCCCCGCCGGACGCGCCGGTGACGAACACCCGGGAGTCTATCCAGGCCACCACCTTGGCGGCGGCGAACATGGGATAGGTGGAAAGAGCCTCCACCACGTCGCCCGCCGTGGCCTTGTCCCCTTCCAGGACCTCCACGTTGAAGTCCTGCTCCTCCTCGGGCACCAGGGCGTCCAGGATGCGCTTGGCCGCCTGGGCGCACAGGTATTCGTCCCCGTGCACCAGGTACACGGCCGGGCGTTCGCCCTGCTTTTGCAGGTGTGCGTCCAGGTCTTGGCAGCGGATCTCCATCAGGCAAGGGTCCTTTTTCGCAGGCGGACGAGGAAGAACACGGAAACGGCGAGGGCCGCGGCGGCCACGGCCTGGGACGGGGAAAGCGCCCCGGCCAGGTATTCGCCGCGATAGTCGCCCCGGAAGAATTCTATGACGAACCGTAGCGCCGCGTAGAGGATCACGTAGAAAAAGAAGACCATGCCGTCAAAGCGTTTTTTGGGCCGCACCAGGAAGTAGACCAGGAGGAAAATGGCGAAGTTGCCCGCAGCCCCATAGAGCTGGGTGGGGTGCAGGGGAACGCCCCGGGGGGCGAGGGTCAGGGGATGGTTGAAGGTCACGGCCCAGGGCAGGTCGCAGGGTTCGCCGTAGCAGCAGCCCGCGGAAAAGCACCCCAGCCTGCCGAAGGCGTGGGCCAGGGGAACGGCCGGGGTGAGCAGGTCCGCGGTCTTGAACATGTTCATCTCGTGGCGCTTCAGGTACACGAAGTACACGGCCGCAGCGCCGAGAAACCCGCCGTAGAACACCAGCCCGCCGTTCCAGATGCGGAAGATTTCCCAGAAATCGGAAAACCGCTCCGGGTTCAGCGCCACGTAGGCCAGCCGGGAAGCCACGATCCCGGCCAAAAGCATGTAAAAGGCCAGGTCCATGACCCTTTCTTTTGCAATGCCCTGGCGTTTGGCGTCCCGCAGGATGACCAGAAGGCCAAGGAGGAACCCCACGGCGATGAAAAACCCATAGGTGTTCACCGTAAAGGGGCCTATGCGGAACAGGACGGGGTGCATAGAGGGCGACGCTCCCTGAAAACCGGGTCAAAAGGGGTCCTTCTTCAGGACGAACAAAACCGCCAGAATGGCCACGCCGCCGGACACGGCCATGTCCGCCACGTTGAACGCGGGCCAGTGCCGCCCGCTGGCGTAGAGGTCCAGAAAATCCAGGACCATGCCCGTGCGGAACCGGTCGATGAGGTTTCCCACGGCGCCGCCCAGGATCAGGCACAGGGCCGCGGAAAACAGACGTTCTTCGGGCGGGGTCTGGAAATAAAGATAAACCACCAGCCCGGCCGCCGCCAGGGAAAGGCCCAGAAAAAGGGCCATGCGCACCCAGGGCGCGGATTCCGCGAACAGCCCGAAAGCCCCGCCCGTGTTGTACAGGTAGGTAATGTTGAAAAACCCGGGAATGACCGGAATGGACGAATGCAGCGTCATGTACCGGGCCACGATGAACTTGGTGGCCTGGTCCAGCGCCACCACGGGAAGCGCGATGGTCGCAAGGCGCAAAAGCCGGATTCTGGTCTGTTTCTCCATGAAACCCTTCACCCGCAACGGGCGGCTGTCACGGTTTTACGTCTTTTCGCCGGGGTCCCCGCGCGGGGTGGTCCTGAAAACCCCCTACAACCTCCCTGACTCTTGCAGGCTTTGGTGGCAGCGGGCGCAGATGCCGGGGTGATCGGAGAAGGTGCCCACGGACTCATCGTGGACCCAGCAGCGGGCGCACTTTTCGCCGCGCGCGGGGGCGACGGCCACGGCCACCCCCTCCAGGCCTCCCGCGGAGATGGCGGATTCCGGCGGGGGTTCCGCGGACACATCGGCCTGGCTCACGATGAAGATCTCCTTCAGCTGGTCCTGGTAGGCGGCCAGGGCCTTTGCCAGGTCCCGAGGCGCATGCACGGTGACGGCGGCATCCAGGGGATGGCCCACCAGCTTCTGGTTCCTGGCCTCCTCCAGGGCCTTGGTCACTTCCTGGCGCACCTTGCGGATCACGTCCCAGGTAGCGGCCAGGTCGTGGTCCTGCCACTTTTTCCGGGGGTCGGGAAACAGCGTCATGTGCACGCTTGGCTTTTCAGCCGCAGCGGAAGGGATGTGCCTCCATATCTCCTCGCAGGTGAAGGCCAGGATGGGGGCGAGAAGCCTGACCAGGGCCTGGATGATTTCGTAAAGCGCGGTCTGGGCGCTCCTGCGCACCGCCGAATCCGCGGGCAAGACGTAGAGCCGGTCCTTTAAGATGTCCAGGTAGAACGCGGACAAATCCACGGCGCAAAAGTTGTGCACCGCGTGGTAGATCACGTGGAACTCGTAGGCGTCGTAGGCTGCGCGGCACCGGGATACCAGGTCTTGCAGCCGGTGCAGGGCGTAGCGGTCCAGCTCGGTCATGTCCGCGTAGTCCACGGCGTCTTTGGCCGGGTCAAAGTCGCCCAGATTGCCCAGGATGAACCGGGCCGTGTTGCGGATACGGCGGTAGGCGTCGGTGAGCTGCTTTAAGATGTTTTCCGAGATGCGGATGTCGTCCCGGTAGTCCGTGGCGGACACCCACATGCGCAGGATTTCCGCGCCATACTTGTTGATGACCTCCTTGGGCGGCACGATGTTGCCCAGGGACTTGGACATCTTGCGGCCCTCGGCGTCCACCACGAACCCGTGGGTCAAGACCGCTTTGTAGGGGGCCCTGTCCCTGGTGCCCACGGCGCACAGAAGCGAGGAATGGAACCAGCCCCGGTGCTGGTCCGAGCCTTCCAGGTAGAGATCCGCGGGCCAGCGGAGGTTTTCCCGGCGCTCCAGGACCGCGGCATGGGAAACCCCGGAATCGAACCACACGTCCAGGATGTCGT